>NZ_JAIQDD010000030.1:0-109695 GCF_020036995.1 Corallococcus sp. AS-1-12
CTGCCCCCTCTGCCGCAGGCTCGTCGACGACTCGAACCTGCCGCGCGGCCCCTCACGAATCTGATCAGGTGGTACTAAGACCCATCCCTTGGTGCTATCCCTGGGAAGGTTGCAGCGATTGAATAGGGCGAGTCAGAGCAATGGCTACCGACCGAGAGGTTCGAACAAGTTCTTGCCCCGCCACTAACCCCGGAGTAGGCCCGCAGTGTGAGGAAGCCTTCGCGGGCACGCTCGGCTGGCATCAGTCGGGACCTTGGTCCAGGTCCGTTCGGACCGTGGTCATGTGTGTCCCATAAATGGGACCAGCCCCTATGGGCCTTGAACCGGGGTAGGTGGGACGACGCGGCGCCCAGCAGAGAACTGCGTTGCAGAGGGGAGATTGGCTCGTGACGCCCTCCGGCACAGGTGGGGGCGGCCACCTCTTCGGGAACGCCATTGAGCGCGTCAGTGCCGTGGTCGATGCTCGGGCCGTCGAGGTCGACCACTCTAGCGAGGCGGTGTTCGCCGTCGATGGAAGCGGCCGCAAGTGGGTACGCAAGAAGATGCTCTACACGGGCTGGCAGCCCATTCTCGCCGAGAGCCTCGGGTGGCTCATCGGCCGAGACATCGGTGTCAGGGCCCCCGTAGGGGCGATTTGTGGTTCCGGAGACGAGCTATCCTGGCTGAGTTCCTACGTCCCCAACGCACTCCACTGGCAGCGGAACTATGCTCACTTCGTCCAGAACATCGACGAGTTTGGAGCGATGCTGGCGCTCGACGCGTTGCTCTACAACGCAGACCGCCACGCTAAGAACATCCTGCTCGTCCCAGAACAGGGAGAGGAGAACCTCATCGCATGGTCGATCGATGTAGGGAATGCCCTGGTGGGGCACCCGCAGGACTTCATCGCGCTTGACCTGGGGGTTCCGAAAAAGCCCAATAGTGCCAGGGCCTTACCACTGGAGTTGATGCGGGTTGGGGCCTTCGCTGCGGCAAAGCAGGCGGCCAAACTGGCGAGAACCTCGACGTTAGAGCGCTACGTTACCGAGGCCTGCGAGATTGTCTCCGAGGGGACTGCCCCCTTACTGTTAGAAGCACTTTCCCGCCGAATGGAAAGCGCCGTCGATCTCGTTGAGGAGTACCTGAAGGTTCTCGAAGGCTTCCCATGACCGCCCGGTTCCGACTCGTTCAGTACATGCCGGACCCCTTCGCGGGGACGAAAGTGACCGTTGGGGCGCTCGTTGAGTCGGGCGGCCGAGTGGAGTTGGTGCGCGCGCCGGCACTTCCTGGGCCTGCCTGCATAGGGAGCAGGTCGGCATGGGTGACCATGCAGTTGGTACTCGACGCCCTGTCGGGATGCAGTGAACTCGACGTTCGGTCCGGAGAAGTGAGTTCTCTGGCGGGCCTATCGGAGCCGCGTCGCATTCCTGACGGTGTGGACAATCCAGTTGCATGGGTGGAGTCCTTCGTCCTCCCACAGAAGGGGTTGAGGGAACAGGACACCAAGGACGCCGCTTACCGGCAACGGCGGGAGTCCATGGGGTATCGCTTCTTCGAGCAGTGGCACGTTTCGCAGTTTGTTCGCAGGAAGTTCCACGCAGAGAACCTTCCTGTCCAGTCACCCAAGCAGGGATTGCCTCAGGTCAAGCACCCCATCGCGCACTACGTGCCAGGGGCCTCTGAGCTGTTGCTCATGGAACCCATCGTCGGGACGCGAGCAAAGCTGACCGACGACCTCAAAGGACTCAGTGAGTCCTTTCTGGCCTTTCGCTCTCTGTTCGAGATGGCGAACACTCTGCGGAAGCCGACCTTCATCGTCTACGTCCTGACGGGTGGCTATGAAGGAGCCCTTGCGGAAGCCCAAGACGTGCTCAAGGGGGCTGCCCACGAGATCATCAACGTAGACGACCCCTCTCAGCGCATGCCGTTTCTCCAGCGCATTATGGCCGTGGGACGAACCGGCGGCGACCAAGGCGCACTCGCCCTCCACTGATGACTGCCGGCTCTGACGAATGAGGGGGGCCGCCAGCGGTGGAGGAAGTAAGCGGGGGCGGGGGAACTCGGATGTTGAGCCTCCCCGGAAAGCTCAAGGGGTTATTCGTCTTCCCGATCAGTGCGCGCCTTCCACCTTCACGTTGGGGTCCGCCTTCTGGAGCATGGCCACCAGGATGAGGGCGCAGACGAACAGCGCGGCGAGGATGAGGAAGTTGGCGTTGAAGGCCCGCACCAGCGCCTGCGCGCTGATGCGCTGACTCAAGAGGCCGTAGGCGGCGCCCGTGGGGTTGAGCACGCCCCGGGAGGCCATGGCGCCCGTCATGGAGGCGACCTGCTCCTGGGCCACCTGCCCGTAGACGTCCACGTGCGAGGTGATGGCGGTGACGTTGGCCTGGGTGGAGCGGCTGAGCGCGCTGCTCATCCACGCGGTGCCGATGGAGCCGCCCAGCTCGCGGGTGAGGTTGAAGAGGCCCGCCGCGTTGCCTCGCTGCTCCGGGCGCAGGTTGCTGAGCGCCATCACCGACAGCGGCACGAAGATGAAGCCCAGCGAGCAGGCGCGGATGAACACCGGCGTGATGAGGGTGATTTCATCCACGCGCGTGGTCAGGTGGCCGTTGGTCCACAAGGACAGGCTCACGCCCAGGACGCCGAAGCCGATGAGGAGCCGGCCGTCCACCTTGCCGCCGAACTTGCCGATGAGCGGCATCAGCAGCACCTGGATGGCGCTGCCCTTGAGGAAGATGAGCCCGATGTCCAACGCCTCGTAGCGCATCACCGAGCCGCAGAAGAGGCTGAAGAGGAACGAGCCGGAGAACAGCGCCGTGCCCACCAGGAAGTTCACCCCCGTGGCCGCGGAGTAGGAGCGGTTGGCGAACACGCGCAGGTCCACCACGGGGCTGGGGGTCTCCAGCTCGTGGACGACGAAGGTGATGAGCGCGATGCCGGCGATGACCGCCAGCAGGGTGATGAGCCGGCTGTCGAACCAGTCCTCTCGGTGCCCCTCCTCCAGCACGTACTGGAGGCACGCCATGCCCACGGCGAGCAGCGCGATGCCGTTGCGGTCCACCTTCTCCGTGGACGGCTCGAAGTGGGGCTGCTCGATGGAGCGCCACGCCATGTACGCGGCGAAGAGGCCCACCGGCACGTTGATGAGGAAGATCCAGTGCCAGCTCGCCGCTTCAATGAGGAGCCCGCCCACGGTGGGCCCCAGCAGCGGGCCCGTCACGGCGCCCAGGCCGAAGAGCGCGCCCGCCATGCCGTGCTCCTCGCGCGGGTAGCGGGCGAAGAGGATGGCCTGGGACGTGGGGATGATGGCGCCGCCGCCCATGCCCTGGAGGATGCGGAAGGCCACCAGCGAGGGCAGGTTCCACGACAGGCCGCACAGCACGCTGGCCACCGTGAACAGGAGGATGGAGAAGGTGAAGTACCTCCGGTAGCCGAAGCGGCGCTGCAGCCAGCCCGTCATCGGGATGACCACCACGTTGGCCATCATGTAGCCGGTGGACACCCAGGCGATCTGATCCAACGGCGTGCCGAAGCTCGCGCGGATGTCGCTCAGGGCCACGTTGACGATGGAGATGTCCAGCACGGACATCAGCGCCGCGGCCATGGCCGCGATGGTGATGCCCGCCTTGGAACCTTGGATGACGTCGCGGCGTGCGTCCACGGTGGGTTACTCCGCCTTCCGCGTATCCGCCGCCGCCGACTTCTGGGGCTCCGGCTTCGCGCGGGTGTCCACGGTGACGTAGACGCTCATGCCCGGCTTGATGGGCAGGTCCTTGCGGTCGCCGTCGAAGCGGATGAGCACGGGGATGCGCTGCACGACCTTCACGAAGTTGCCGGACGCGTTGTCCGGCGGCAGCAGGGCGAAGCGCGCGCCGCTGGCGCCCGCGAGGCTGTCCACGTGGCCCTTGAACGCGTGGCTGCCGAAGGCGTCCACCTCCAGCTCCACCGGCTGGCCCGGGCGCATCTCACCGACCTGGTCCTCCTTGAAGTTGGCCACGACCCAGATGTCGTTCTGCGGGACGATGGCCATCAGCGGGCGCTCCGGGCCCACCATCTGCCCCACCTCCACGGTGCGGCGGCTGACCACGCCGTCCACCGGGGCGCGCACCTGCGCGTAGGACACGGCCAGCTCCGAGAGCGTCAGCGCGGCGCGGGTCTGCTTGAGCCGGGCCTCCGCCAGCTTCAGCGCGGCCTGCGCGGCCTGCACCTGCACGGGCGCCGTCTCCGCGGCGCTGAGCTTGCCCTGCGCGGCCTCCAGGCCACCGGAGGAGCTCTGGATGCCGGCCTCCGTGGAGGTCAGCCGCGCGCGCGACTGGTCCAGCGCGGCGCGGGCCTGATCATACGCGGCCTGACGGGCGTCCAGGTCCGCCTGGGCCACGGCGCCCTGCTCGCGCAGTTGCTTGATGCGGCCCAGGTCCGTCTCCGCCAGCTTGAAGCGCGCCTCGGACGCGGTCACGTCCGCGCGGGCCTGGTCCAACGCGGCCTTGGAGGAGCTGATGCCGCTGGAGGCCTGGGTGACGCCGGCGCGGGCCTGCCGCAGGTTGGCGCCCGCGTTGGCCTCCGTGAGGGTGAGCTGGGCCTGGGCGTTGGAGAGCTGGGCCTCCGCGCTCATCACGTCCGCGCGAGCGACCTCCAGGCGCGCGTCCAGGTCCGCGTGGTCCAGCTCCACCACCACGTCACCGGCCTTCACCGTCTGGTTGTCCCGCACCAGCACGCGGGCCACCTGTCCGGCCACGCGCGGGGACACGTTGGCGATGCGGCCCTCCACCTGGGCGTCGTCGGTGGACTCGTGGCCGTGGGTGAGGAGGAAGCGCGTGCCCCCGCCCAGCACCGCCACGCCCACGAGGATGGGCAGCACCTGCTTGGCGCGCGAGCGCTTCGCGGGCTTCGCGACGGCGGGGGCTTCGGGGGTGGGAGCGGCTTCCAGCGAAGGGGCGGTGCGGGTCGTCATGGTTGTTGCTCGGGACGGCGTTGAAGATGGGGTGTGGGAAGAGGCTCAGGGGTCCCGCAGGGCGGGGATGCCGGAGGACACCTTGGCGAGCAGCGCGCGAAGCGTGTCCCGCTCATCCAGGCTCAAGGGAGCCATGAGCGCGGCGATGCGGCGGTAGTGGTCGGGCATCATGCCCAGGATGAACTCGCGGCCCTTCGAGGTGAGCTGCACGGAGTACATGCGCCGGTCCTCGGGGTGATCCGTGCGGGAGATGAAGCCGTCCTTCTCCAGCGTGTCCAACAGGCCGGTGATGGTCGCGCGGCTGCAGCTCGCCAGCTCCGCGAGCTCCGCGGGGCGCAGCGTCTGCCCCGCGTCCTCCGCCGCGAACAACTGCACCAGCACGACGAAGCGCCCGTGGGACACGCCGTGCCGCGCGAAGTGCGCCTCGTAGGCGCCGGTCAAATCGTTGGAGAGCCGCAGCATCGTCAGACACGTCTCGATGGCGCTGGGGTCGAGCGCGGGGAAGCGCTGGGCCAACTGCTTCAGCCGCTCGTACCGGGGCACGAGCTTCATCGGCGTGGCGTTCTTGGGGCGGGAAGGGGTCAAGACGGGCGTCTAGTAAGGCCCCTAACGATTTTGCGCAAGATGATTTCGTCGCCTGACTAAATCCTTGATTTCACGGCCGGGGAGTGGACCGTCTGGCTACTCGGCCGCCTTCACGTCGGCGGCGGTGGGGCGCGTTTCCAGGAGGAGAACAGCGCGGAGCCGGGGGTGTCTGTCCTGCATGGAGCGCACGGCGCGCAGGTCGAAGGACTGCACGTCCACCCTCGGGGCGAGTGCTGCTTCCTGGATGACCCGGGCGACCGCGTCGCCGTGGGCCTCGGCGATGGCTGTCTTCGGAGACGTCCGTTTGAGTTCCACGTTGAAGCGGACGCGGCGGGCGTTCCGGGCGCGGAGCGGGTCGCGGGCTTCATGGGCGGCGTCCGCCTGCTCCGCCGCGAAGGCGAACATCTGGCGCAGGGTGGGGACGGTGTACGGGTCCGGGAGCCCCGCGCGGGCGGCGAAGGCGACGGCCTCCGGGGAGCGGGCGCGGTCGTTCGTCTGTTCGGGGCGGTCCTGGAGCAGCCGGTCGCAGACGAAGGTGGCCTGGAGCCGGGCGACGGTGAGGGTCGCGATGGGGACGGGGGCGGACAGCGGGCTGCCATCCGCGTGACGGCACTTCGTGGGGGACAGGTCCGGGTCGTGGGAGAGCACGGGGACGCCGTCGGCGGTGAGGACGGTGTCCAGCTCCAGCGTGGTCATCCGGTGGTCGAGCGCGGCCTCGAAGGCGGGCAGCGTGTTCTCCGGCCGCAGGTTTCGCGCGCCCCGGTGGCCCTGCGCATCGAAGCGCTTCGGGTCGATGAGCCCGTCCGCGTCCAGCAGGTCCCCGGGGATGCCGTCGCCGTTGGCGTCGAAGTCGCGCACCGCCTGCATCAGGAGGTCCGGCCGGTCGCTGATGATGCCGTCCACGCCGCGCCGGAGCAGGGCCTGCATCGTGGGCAGGTCGTTCACGGTCCAGACGATGACCGGGTGGCCGGCGGCGCGGAGGCGCTCCAGGTCGATGCCGCCTCCGGGCCGCAGCAAAGACACGGATGGAGCGCACGCGGGAGCGTGCGTCCGTGCGTGCGCACGCAAGGTGTCCATGAGGCGCAGCGTGGGGTCGTCCGCGGGCCGGGTGAGGGCGGTCCTGGTGCATCCCCAGGTGAGGCCCGCCAGGAGCACCGCGAGGGCCTGACGGAGGAACGATGCCGTGCGCATGGGCTGCCTTCCCTCCGCGTGTCGGTTAGGAAGCGGAAGTGATGGACGTGAAGGATGCCACCGTGCAGGCAGCGCTGCGTCAGGCGTGTGACGACGCGGGACTCCCGCCGTCCCTGCGGGCCTGCGTGTATCCGCTCTTGAGGGACCCGGAGGGGGAGTGGCCGCCCTGCTGCGGCGGAGGCTGCATGCCGTGCGCGTCCACGCTGGCGGACGTGGCGCTGCGCACGCTGGAGCTGCTGGGCACGCCCCGGCGCTCGCCGCTGCCTCCGGGGTGATCAGCGGTATTTGTGCTCCACCAGCACCTCCGTGCGCGGAAGCGACCAGTGCATCTGGACCATCCGCCACTCGGTGCCCCGGCGCTCGAAGGCGCAGGCCACGCGGATGCCCTCGAAGGTGACGGGCCTGCCGCCCGAGACCAGGGCGATGTCCATCGCGGGCACGGTGAGACAGGCCAGCGTGGAGGGCGCGGCGCCCCCGTGCCAGAGCTGCTCCGAGCGCAGCGTCACGCGGATGTCGCGCAGGCTGCCGAACTGGGTGCGGAAGGAGTGCTCCACGTGATTCCAGCCGATGAAGTGGAGGTTGGAGTGCGTGCCCACGACCACGATGTCCTCGTCGTGCCAGAAGAGCTGGGACAGGGCCTCCAGGCTCCCGCGCTCGTAGGCGTCCACGAACGCGGTGAAGCGCCGTGAGAGCTCCGTCTTCCACTCATCCCGCGTCGAGGTCATCGCGCTCCCCTCCCCTTCCCGCTGTCAGTTGCTCACGGATGAGTCGCGCCACCTCCGCCACATGGGGCTCCTCCATGACGGTGAAGTGGTTGCCGCGCACGTCGTGAGCCTGGAACGCGGCGGTCGTCAGCGCCTTCCACCAGCCCGCCGCGTGCGAGTCCAGCACCGGGTCCCGCTCCGTGGCCCGCAGGTACATGAGCGGCACCGCGTGACGTCCCGGCGCGTAGGCGGCGATGGCCTCGTTGGTGGCGAGCACCACGTCGCGCAGCCGCGTGTCGAGCTCCATGGCCGCCCGCAGCCCGTCCGCCGCGCGCGGGGAAATCTCCTGGAACGCGTCCATGAGCCGGAGCACGTCTCCCACGCTCCGGACGTTCAACCTGCGCGAGTCCTCCACCGTCACCGTGTCGATCTGGATGACGCCCGCCACGGAGTGGCCCCGCTTCAACAGCTCGGCCGCCATCTCGTAGGCGATGACGCCGCCCGAGGAGTGGCCGCCCAGCCAGTAGGGGCCCTGGGGCTGGAACGCCAGCAGCTCGTCCACGTACGCGCGGGCCATCGCCGGCACGTCGCGGTAGAGCACCTCTCCAGGCTCCAGCCCCGACGCGCGGAACGCGTGGACCGGCGTGTCCGCGCCCAACTGCTTCGCCAGCGGCAGGTACGTGTAGACGGTGCCTCCGATGGGCTGCACCAGGAAGAGCGGCGCCCGCCCGCGCCGTCCCTCCTGGAGCACCATCCGGAGCCGCGACTCCTCGCGGAACGGCCTCCCCGTCCGCTCCAGCTCGTCCTGGACCGCGCGCACCCACGCGCCCAGCGTCGGGTGCTCCAGCACCGAGTGCAGCGACAGGCTGACCGACAGCCGCGACTTGACCTCACGGTTGAGCTGCACGACCAGGAGCGACGTGCCGCCCAGCTCGAAGAAGTGGCTGTCCGGCGTCAGCGTGTCCACGCCGAGCAGCTCCTTCCAGAGGGCCTCCATGGAGGCACGGACCTCCTCACGGCTGAGCGGCCGGGGTGCGCTCGTGACCTCAGGCCTCGGCGGTCGTGGCGCCTTCTCCGCCAGGGTGTACCGCTTGCGCTCGAAGGGATAGGTCGGCAGCACCACGCGCCTGCGCGGCCCGCTTCCACGCACCTCGCCCCAGTCCACGGGGAAGCCCGCGGACCAGAGCTGTCCCACGGTCTGGAGCAGGGCCTGTTCATCGCGCGCCGGGGACGGATGCCGGCCGAGCGTGTGCAGCACGAGCCGCTCCCGCCCCGCCCGGGGGTTCAGCAGCGTCAACGCGGAGAGCGTCTGTCCCGGTCCCACCTCCACGAACAACCGCTCGCGGTCCTCCAGCAGCAGCTCCAGCCCCTGGGAGAACCGGACCGTGTGCCGCAGGTGGCGGGCCCAGTACGTGCGGTCGTGCGCGTCGTCCGCGGTCAGCCACGTGCCCGTGACGTTGGAGATGAGGGGAATGGCCGGAGACTTCGGGCGCATCGACCGGGCCAGGTCCGTGAGCGGCTGCATCGCGGGCTCCACGAGCGCGGAGTGGAACCCGCTCGCGTTCGGCAGGCGCTTCGTCCTCACGCCCCGCTCCCGCAGCCGCGCCGCGAAGTCCTCCACCGCCTCCAGCGCCCCGGACACCACGCACTGCCCGGGCCCGTTGACCGCGGCCAGGGACAGCCCGGGCGGCAGCTCCTGCGTGAGCACGGCCTCCGACAGCGGCACGGCCAGCATGCCGGAAGGCGGCAGTGCGTCGCAGAGACGGCCGCGCAGCGCGACCAGCGACACGGCCTGCTCCAGCGACAGGACGCCGGAGAGGCACGCGGCGGTGTATTCGCCCAGGCTGTGCCCCAGGAGGCTCGTCGGGTGGAGTCCCCAGGCGCCCAGCAGCCGCGACAGCGCGTACTCCGTCGTGAAGATGGCGGCCATGCCCAGCGAGGGCAACCGCAGCGCCTCCTCCTCCGGTGCTCCGCGCTCGCCGGTGAGCAGCGCGGCGCGCAGGCCCCGCTCCAGCTCCGGGCCGAAGAGCGCGGCGCATGCGTCGAAGGCTTCGCGATACGCCGGGGCGCGCCGGTACCACGCCGCGCCCATGCCCACCTCCTGCGTGCCCGTCCCCGGGAACAGGAAGCACACCTCCGGCAGCGGGGACGAAGCGGGCTGCACGGGCTCGTCCCGCCGGAGCATGGCGATGGCCTCCGCGGGGGTCTCGCACGCGATGGCGCGCCGGTATCCGAACGCCGTCCGCCCTTCCTGCAACGTGTACGCGACGTCCGCCAGGGGTTGCCCGGGGTGCCGCTCCAGATGATCCGCGAGCCGCCGTGAGGCCGCGCCCAGCGCCTCACCGCTCCGCGCCGAGAGCACCAGCACCTCCGCCGCCGGGCTCGCGGCGACAGGGGGCTGGGGGCGTGCCTCCTCGAGGACGACGTGCGCGTTCGTTCCGCCAATGCCAAACGCGCTGACGCCCGCGAGCCGAGGGAACCCCTCGGGCAGGGACCACGGCCGCCCTTCGCGGCTCACGACGAACGGGGAGCGCTCCAGGCCGGCTTCGGGGTGGGGCTGCTCGAAGTGGACGGTGCCCGGGAGGAAGCGGTGCTCCAGGGCCAGCGTCGTCTTGATCAACCCCGCCACCCCCGCCGCCGAGTCCAGGTGCCCCACGTTGCTCTTGAGCGCGCCCAGGACCACCACGGGCTCCGACGCCTCCCGCGCTCCGAAGGCGAGCCGCAGCGCCTGGACCTCCAGCGGGTCGCCCAGCGGCGTCGCCGTGCCGTGCGCCTCGACGTAGGTGATGTCGCGAGCGGCCACGCCCGCGTCGGCGTGGGCTCGCGTGATGACGTCGCGCTGGCCCTCCACGCTCGGGGCGGTGAAGCCGACCTTGGCGTCTCCGTCGTTGTTGATGGCCGAGCCCCGGATGACGGCATGGATGGCATCTCCATCCCGCAGCGCATCCTCCAAACGCTTGAGCACCACGATGCCCACGCCGCTGGAGGGCACCGTCCCCTGCCCCTTCGCGTCGAAGGGACGGCAGTGTCCATCCGGAGAGGTGATGCCGCCGGCCTCGTGGAGGTAGCCGGACGGACCGGACGCGAAGAGGGAGATGCCGCCCGCCAGGGCCACGTCGGACTCGCCGGCCCGCAGGCTCTGGCAGGCCAGGTGCACGGCCACCAGGGACGTGGAGCAGGCGGTCTGCACCGTGAGCGCGGGCCCGCGCAGGCCCAGTTGATACGCCGTCGCGGTGGCGAGGAACTGCCACGGGTTGCCCAGGATGGACCGGTATGCGTCCGAGGCCACGGAGAGAGAGCGGAAGCGCGGCAGCACCTGGTCCAGCCAGTAGCGCGGCACTCCCGAGCCCGCGAACAGCCCCGCCTTGCCGGGCAGCCGCTTCGGGTCGTAGCCCGCCGCTTCGAGCGCCTCCCACGCGCACTCCAGGAACACGCGGAGCTGCGGATCCATCAGCCGCGCGTCCAGGGGGCTGTAGCCGAAGAAGGCGGCGTCGAAGGACTCGACGTCCTCCAGCAGCCCGGAGGCCCGGACGTAGGCGGGGTCTTCCAAAAGCTGGGGGTCCTCGCCCGCGGCGAGCAGCGTCTCCCGGCTGAAGCGGGACAAGCCCTCACGGCCCTCCACCAGCAGCGTCCACAGCGCCTCGACGCTGGGAGCCCCCGGGAACCGCCCCGCCGTGCCGATGATGGCGATGGGCTCCGAGGAGCGCACGGGGCTCCGCGGGGGCTCCGGCGTCACCGCAGACACGGTGGGGTCCGCGTCCAGGTGCCGCGCGAGGGATTCGAGGGTCGGGAACTGGAACAGCGTGGCCATGCTCACGCGGAGGCCCAGCTCCGAGGCCAGCGCGGACTGGACCCGCGCGAGCAGCAGCGAGTTCCCGCCCGCGTCGAAGAACCCCTGCTGCCTGCCGACGCGCTCCACGCCGAGGATCCGGCACCAGATGCGCTCCAGTGCCTTCTCACGCTCCGTGGACGCGGGAGCTTCGGGAGCAGCCCGGGCGTTGGCGGAAGGCAACGGCAGCGCGTTACGGTCGAGCTTCCCCGTGGGTCCCAGCGGGAACGCCTCCAGCAGCACCCACTCCCGGGGGACCATGTGCGGGGGAAGCGTTTCGCCCAGCGCCTCCTTGAACGAAGGCGTCACGGTGGCGTCCCGGGGGATGACGTAGCCCACCAGGTGCCGCTCTCCCGCGAGCAGCCGGGGTTCGACCACGGCGTCCCGGACGTCGGGGTGCTTGCGCAACGCGGCTTCGATTTCCCCCAACTCGATGCGGAAGCCGCGCAGCTTGAGCTGGCGGTCGGACCGCCCGTGGAAGTCGATGCCCCCGTCCGGGCGACGGCTCGCGAGGTCTCCGCTCTTGTAGAGGCGCGCTCCCGGCTCCGCGCTGAAGGGATGGGGGATGAAGCGCTCCGCGTCCAGCTCGGGGCGGTGCAGGTAGCCGTGCGCCAGCCCCTTGCCCCCGATGTAGAGCGCGCCGCGCACGCCCACGGGGACCGGCGTCAGGGTCTCATCCAGCAGGTAGACCTCGTAACCCGGCAGGGGCGTCCCGATGGAGTACGGGCCCCTGCCGGCCACGCACTCCCCGGCCGTCGTGAAGACCGTGGCCTCGGTGGGCCCGTAGACCTGGATGAACCGGCGGCCCGGGGCCCACGTGTCCACGAGCCGCGCGGGGAGCTCCTCGCCTCCAATCACCAGCACCTTCAGGTCCGGAAGCGCCCGCCACGCCATGGAGGCCAGCGCTGACGGAGTGCACATCGCGGTGTGGATGCGCCGGGTCTCCAGGAAGTTCGCCAGCTCCTCACCGGCGGCCAGGTCCTCCTGGGCCATGAGGTACAGCGTGGCGCCGGAGGAGAGCGTCGGGAAGATCTCCGCGACGGAGAAGTCGAAGCCGTAGCGCGCGCACTGCGCCACGCGCTGGCCCGGTGCGAAGCCGAAGTCCGAGGCCACGGTCTCCGTCAGGTGCACCGCGCTCCGGTGGCTGATGCACACGCCCTTGGGCTGTCCCGTGGAGCCCGAGGTGTAGATGACATACGCGAGGTCCTCCCCGGTGACGTGGACCCGGGGCGTGTCCTCCGGGCCGCCGCGCACCTGCTCCAGCGCGACCACCGGGACGCCCGCGCCGTCCATGAGCGCGAGCGTCGCCTCCCGCGCGAGGATGAGCCTCAGCCCCGCGTCCCGCGCCGTGAACTCCAGCCGCGCCCTGGGATAGGCGGGGTCCAACGGCACGTAGGCCGCGCCCGCCTTCAGCGTCCCCAGCAGCGCGATGATCAGCTCGAAGGAGCGCTGGACACAGACGCCCACGAAGTCTCCAGGCCGGATGCCCTGGGAGATGAGGTGATGGGCCAGCCGGTTCGCCGCCGCGTCCAGCGCCCGGTAGCTCAAGGACCGCCCCTGGAAGACGAGGGCCGGCGCGTCCGGCGTGCGCTCCACCCGGGCCTCGAACGGCTGGTGCAGACAGGCCGCGTGCGACTCGTCCCGCACGGGTCCATGGGCCCAGGCGAGCACCTGTGACTGCTCCGCCTCCGAGAGCATCGGCAACGCCGAGACCACCTGCTCCGCGTCGTGCGAGGCCTCGCGCAGCAGCGTCACGAAGTGCTGGCCCATCTGGTGGACCATCCACGGCTCGAAGAGGTCCAGCGCGTACTCCCACCGCACGGACATGCCGTCGGGCCGCTCGTCCAGTTCGATGGAGAGGTCGAGCTTCGACGTCCCCGTGTCGATGTCGTGGGGCTCCACCCGCCAGTCGGACGCCGGCACCGCGATGCGCGGCTCCAGCGTGCAGCTCACCTGGAACAGCGGGTTGGCGCCGGGGATGCGCGCCGGGTTCACCGCCTCCACGATGCGCGGGAATGGCGCGTCCTGATGTTCGAGCGCCTCCAGGCAGACGCGGCGGCCCTGCTCCAGCAGTCCCCGGACGGTCAGCCCCTCGGAGAAGCGCAGCCGCAGCGGCAGCAGGTTCACGAAGTGTCCGGAGATGGCCCGCGCCTCCTCGCGGCTCCGCCCGGAGAAGGCACCTCCGACGATGAGGTCGTCCGCTCCGGAGTAGCGGTGCAGCAACGCGCCGAACACGGACAGCAGCGTCATGAAGAGCGAGGCGTCCTCGCCGCGCCCCAGCGCCTTCACGGACTCCAGGAGGTCCCCGGGGATTCGCACGACGTGCTTGCCCCCGCGGAAGCTCGGGACCTGCGGGCGGGGATGCTGCGTGGGCAGCTCCAGGTGCGGAGCCCCCGCGAGCGCCTGCTTCCACCACTCCAGGTGCGGTGCGATGGCCTCCCGGTAGCGGGCCCCCTGCTGCCAGACGGCGGCGTCGCCGTACTGGAGCGGCAGGGGCGGCGGCGCAGGTGCGTCCGCCAGATAGAACCGGTGCAGCTCCTGGAGGAACGCCGCCATCGTGAAGCCATCCACGATGAGGTGGTGCATCACCAGGGCGAGGCGGCTCTCCGTCGCGCTCAAGCGCATCCACGTCGCACGCAGCAGCGGCCCGTGCTCCAGGTCGAAGGGCTCACGCGCCTCCTGGGTGGCCAACTGCGACGCCTTCGCGCTGCGCAGGCTCCCAGGGACGGCGTGCAGGTCCACGCGCCGCAGGTGGAACGGCATGTCCGGATGCACGCGCTGGAACGGACCGTCCGGCGTGGAGCCGAAGGTCGTCCGCAGCACCTCATGCCGGGCGATGAGTGAACGGAACGCCCGCTCCAGCGCGTCAGGCTGGAGGTCACCGGGCAGGTACAGCGTGAAGGGCTCGTTGTAGACGGCGCTCCGGGGCGCCAGTTGCTCCAGGAGCCACAGTTGCCGCTGGGAGTCGGACAGGGGCAGGGGCCGCGTCCGGTCCACCGGGACGATGGGGGGCACGTCGATGCTCCGGCCCGCGCCCCGTGCCGACTCCACCCACCGCGCCAGCTCCGCGATGCTCGGGCTGTCGAAGAGTGTCCGCACCGGGAGGCGGACCGACACCGCCTGCTCCAGCCGCTCGATGAAGCGGATCGCGAGCAGCGAGTCCCCGCCCGACTCCATGAAGCGATCCTGTGTGCCGGCCTGCTGCGTCCCCAGGACCTCCGACCAGACGCGAGTGATCTCCTGCTCCAGCAGCGTGCGCGGTGCATCACCCTCCCCCGAGCCGAAGCGCGGCGCCGGAAGCCGCGAGGTGTCCACCTTGCCGCTGGAGTTGAGCGGCATGGCGTCCAGCGCCACGAGCGCATGCGGGAGCATGAAGTCCGGCAGCTTCGCCCCCAGGTACGCGCGCAGCTCCGCGTCCTCCACCCCGCGCGGTGAGACATACGCGACGAGCCGCTTGTCGCCCGGGGAGACCTCGTGCACGCGGACCACGGCGTCACCGACCCGCGGGTGGGTGCGCAGGACGCTCTCGATCTCCGCCAGCTCGACCCGCGCGCCGCGGATCTTCACCTGGTGGTCCACCCGCCCCAGGAACTCCAGGTTGCCGTCCTGGAGCCACCGCGCCCGGTCTCCGGTCCGGTACATCCGCGCCCCGGGCACGCCGCTGAACGGATCCGGCGGGAACCGCTCGCCGGTGAGGGCGGGCCGGTTCAGGTAGCCCCGCGCGAGCCCCTCGCCGCCCAGGTACAGCTCCCCCACTTCGCCCACGGACAGCGCCTTCCCCGCGTCGTCCAGGACATGCAGTTGGAGCCCCGCGAGCGGCCTGCCGATGGGGATGGCCACGCCCGGCGCCGGAGGCACGAGGAGCTCGTACGCCGTCGCGGAGGTGGTGCACTCCGTGGGCCCATAGCTGTTGAGCAGCCGCTGGGGCCTTCCGTGCGCCATGACTCGCGCCACCCACTTGGGGTCCAGCACGTCACCGCCCACCATGAGGACGCGGAGCCCGCCGAACGCGTCCGGGATGGCCGCGGCCAGTTGATGGAACAGCGACGTGCTCAGCACGGCGGCGGAGATGGCATCCCGCTGGAGCGTCGCCGCGAGGAGCGGAGGCGACAGCAGCGTCTCCCGTGAAACCAGACACAGCGTCGCGCCGTTCAGCAGCGCGCCCCAGACCTCCAGCGTCGAGGCATCGAAGGCATACGACGCGGCCTGGAGCACGCGGTCCTCGCGCCGGAAGCCCATGAAGCCCGCGTCCAGCACCAGCCGCGCCACGCCCCGGTGCGGGATGCACACCCCCTTGGGCCTCCCCGTGGAGCCGGACGTGTAGAGCACATACGCCAGTGAGTCCGGCCCCGCGCCGCCCTTCACGTCCACGGCATCCTGTTCCTCCAGGGGTTCATCCGGAGCGGGAGGCTCGACGACGTGCCCCTGGAAGCGCAGCCCCTGGGCGGCCTCGCGCCGTCCGACGAGGACCCGCATCCCGGAGTCCTGCATCATCGCGGCGAGCCGCTCCTGGGGATGGCCCGGGTCCAGGGGGAGATAGGCGCCCCCTGCCTTCAGGATGCCCAGCACTCCCACCACCGTCTCCGGTGTGCGGTCAGCGAGGATGCCCACGGGCTGGTCGGGCCCCACGCCGAGCGCCTGGAGCCGCCGCGCCAGCCGGTTCGCGCGCTGGTTGAGCGTGTCATAGCGGAGCACACCGCCTTCGAAGTGCAGTGCCACGGCCTCGGGTGTGGCGCGTGCGTGTGCTTCAAACAGCGTGGCGATGTCCCGCCGCGGGTGCGCGGAGATGGAATTCATGATGAGTCATTGCCCCCCATTTCCTCAACGTATTGCCCCGGGAACCTTCGCCGTGGGCCCGGACTGCCGTACGCTAGTGCACACCCATGAATCCCATCGTCCACGCCGAGGTGTCCTGGCTCCTCGCCCAAGGCCTGCGCGAACGGCGTGACCGCGTCCTGGTCACCTGCGCGGGACTCGCGCCGGATCTGGATGGTTTGTCATTGCTGGCGGGTGAAGAGTTTTATTCGCGTTATCACCACGTGATTTTCCATGGCTACGTGGGAGCGCTCGTCACCCTGGCGGTGTGTACGGCGTTGGCGAGGCAAAGGGCAGCCGTGGCCCTGCTGTCGGTGGCTGCCTTCCACGGGCATCTGCTGTGCGACCTCGCCGGCAGCGGGCCCGGCTGGCCCATCCACTACCTGTGGCCGCGAAGCATGGAGCCGTGGTCGTGGTCCGGGCAGTGGGACCTGGCCTCCTGGCAGAACACGCTCATCGGGCTGGCCGCGACGCTGGCGTGTCTGGCGTGCGCCCTGCCCTTCCGGAGGACCGCGCTGGAATTGCTGTCACCGCGCTGGGACGCGGAGGTGGTCCGGACCGTGCGGCGGCGCTTTTCCAGACAGGCCGATTCGCAAGCCCATTGAGATGAAAGCAGACGCCGCCCCAGAATGCGGCCATGGGCTTGCTGGGGCTGGGAGTGCTGCTCGTGGGGGTGCTGGGCGCGGCCGTGGAGGCGGAGGACACCACGGTCACCGTCTATAAAGACCGGACGCTCGTGGAGCGGACCACCCTCGTGAACCTGGCTGGCACGGAGCGCGTCGTGTGGCCGCTCCTGATGGGCAAGCTGGAGGCCTCTTCCGTGCGCGTGCAGGCGGAAGGCGCCGAGGTCCAGCGCGTCGAACTTCGCCCCACCTACGTGCCCGCCTTCACCGCCGAGGAGGTCCGCGCGGCAATCGAAGCCGTGGGGCCTCCCCGCTCCTCCGCGGATGAGGAGTTTTCGCCTCCCATGGACTGGTACCGGGCCGCGGCGCATGCCGAAGCCCTGGCCACCCGGCCTTCGCCTTCCGCGCTGGAGGTGGCCGCCATGTTGAAGGGAACAGGCGCCGCGAGGGTGGTGCTGAGCTACTTCCTGCCAGCCGTCAAAAGCAAATACCTCCCCGCCCTCTCCGTGCGAAGTCAAGACTCCCAGGTGGAGGCGGAGTTCCGGGGGCAGATCTTCCAGAATACAGGCGCCGACTGGAACGAAGCCCTCTTCCACTTCGCTCCTGGACAATCCAGTCCCGTCTTCGACGCTCCCCGACCCACTCCGGTGTGGCTCGACCAGCCGGATGCGCTGGAGGAGGAGTCAGCGCAACGCCGCCAGATGTTCGGCGCCATCGGGTACTCCACCGCGCCCATCTGGGCCCATCCGGAGTCCCGCCAGCCGGAGGCCCCTCCCACGGTCCTCACCGGAACGGTCCTGGACGTGAACACGGGAGCGCCACTGAAGGATGTGGTGGTCAACGTCTTCTCCGAACACCTCCGGACTGACGTGTTCACGTTCACGGACGTCCGGGGTGAGTACCGCATCACCGATCTGCCACCTGCGTCCGCGGGCTACAGGCTGTCCTTCCAGCGCGAGGACGTCAGGCCCTGGATGCGCGAACGGATGGACATTCCCCGAGCCAGCACCGTGCGAGTCGATGTGCGACTCTGGACCGGAGCGGGGCCGGATCCGGAGCCGCCTCCGCCCCCTTCGCGAGAGTCCCAGGGCGGGTGTGGTCCCAACGCGATACGGCTGGACCCCGTGTTCATGGACTTCGTCATGACGAACATCGGTCAGCCCGAGCCCGCGACCATCCCTCCGCCCCGGGACTTCGCGCGACTGGCGGCTCCCGTCCACGGCGCCCCCTGGGTTCCGGATTGGCGTCTCACGGTTCCGGGGCGGCAAACCCTGCGGGACCGGACCGCGCCCCGCTTCCCGCTGTTCACGGAGACCTGGCCCATGACCGTCCACCGCCAGGTCTTTCCCGCGCAGGACACCGCCACCTATCTCGTCGCGGAAGTCCATGCCTCGCCGACCCGCGAGCTGATCATGCATGAGTGGGTCCCGCTGGCCGTGGACGGACAGCCCCACAAATCCGTGAAGCTGTTACCCCTGGGGCAGGGAAGCACCTTCACCCTCCCGCTCGGCACCGACCCGAAGGTCCGCGCGGTGAGGACCGTGCAACGCGCTCCCGTGGAGTGGCATTCGCGCGAGGTCCACGACGTCACCGTGCGGGTGCCCAACCCGTATCCCGTGCCCATGAGCGTGCGCGTGCTGGACACCTGGCCGAAGGGAAGCCGGCTCGTCCGCGCCACGCCCGGCGTCCAGCGGGATGACGCCACGGGAGGCCTGACGTGGGACCTGAAGGTGCCACCGGCCAGCACGGGCACCGTGTCCTTCCGCTACTCGCGCTGACGCGGGCTACGGCGTGGCGGCGGGCGCCAGCGTCACCTCGAAGAGGTCGGGCCACAGCTTGCCGGTGAGGAACAGGCGGCCGGTGCCGGGCTCCAGCGCGATGCCGTTGAGCACCGCTTCGTAGCTGCGCACCCGGCCGCTCACCGCCCGCGCCAGCGCCGACGCGTCGATGACCGCCAGCACGCGGCCCGTGGCGTAATCAATCTTGAGGATGTTGTTGGAATGCCAGACGTTGGCGTAGACGCCGTCCTCCGCGCACTCCAGCTCGTTGAGCATCTCTTGCGGCGCGCCCTGCGCCGTCACCTGCACCTGGGACTTCACGTGGAAGTCCTTCGGGTCGTGGAAGCGCAGCGTGGCCGTGCCGTCGCTGCGCACCAACTGGCCCCGCCAGTAGCACAGGCCCCAGCCCTCGCCGTCGTACTCCACCTGCTGCTCCTGCGCGGGCGGGGCGCCGTTCCACACGAAGAGTGTCTCGTCCTGCCAGGTGAGCTGGTACAGCCGCTCGCCGTCGCTCGCGAGCCCCTCCGGGAACACGTCCGGCAGGGACTGCCTCCACAGCGGCGCCGCCTGCTCCAAGGAGATGCGGCGCAGGTCGCCCTTCTCACCGGTGCTCTCGTAGAGCTGGCCCTGGTGGAACTGGAGCCCCTGCGTGAAGGCCGTGGGGTCGTGCGGATAGGTGTGGACGATGCTCGCCACCAGCCGCTGGGGCCTTGCCTCCGGAGCGCCCGCGTCCGGCGTCTGGCGCTGCGTGGGCGCGCATGCCAGGGACAGGAGCGACAACGACAGGGACCAGGGGAGGCGGCGCATGGGCTTCCTTGCGGCAGGCGTTGCCGCGCCACCTTAGCGCGCCATCACCCGGGGCGGCGTCACTCGCGCGTCACCGCGAGGGCCACCTCCACCGCGCCGCGCAGCTCGTCCATGTCGAACGGCTTGTTGAGCACACAGGCGGCCCCCAGGCGCAGGGCCTCGCGGTGCAACTGCACGTCTCCAAAGGCGGTGATGAGGATGACCGGCGTGGTCCACTGCTCACGCCGCAGCCGGGCGAGCACCTCCAGGCCCGTGAAGCCCGGCATGCGCACGTCCGTGATGATGAGGTCGGGCGCGCGCGACTCCTCCGCCGTCAGCCCTTCCACGAGGACGCGCACCAGCTCCGGCCCGTCCGACGCCTCCACCACTTCATAGCCGCGCCGCACCAGCATCTTGCGGATGAGCGTGCGCATCTCCGTCTGGTCATCCGCGACCAGGATGCGCGGGGGCCTCGCGAGCTCCGATGAAGGGTCTTCCCAGGCCGCGCCGCGCGCGACTCCTTCTGACTGCTCGTGCACCATGGGCGTGAACTCCTGGAGGGGTTGGACGGGGACCTGTCACTCCATGAGCATCCGCCGTGCCATGTCTGGAGAAAGCCGCCGGGGTGGGGCGTGGGGCATGCCGCCCCTGGGCGAAATGCCCCGGCTGGGGCACTTTGCCCCGCGCGCCGGGGCCTCCCGGGGCATGGCTCCCCTCTGAAGCGGGGTTTGGAGGGGTTGGCCCACGGACTGCATTGAGGTCCGGGCGTCGGACCGGATGCGGGGCTTCCTCCAAGAGCTCCCTTCAGGCAGCTGGGCCATCGGTGGCTCCCGGTGTCGCTGGTGGAACGGGACCGCTGCCTCCTTCCCAGGGTGCCCACCGCATCCGGTTCGACTCTTTCTTTCCCATCCCGTCCGGAAGGCCCGCTTCCGGCCGCCACCCAAGGAGAACGCACGATGGTCCGCACGCTTCCGTCCCGCCGCCACCTTGCCCGCGCGCTCGCGCTGATGCCCCTGGTCGCCCTGGGGGCCTGCAAGCCGGCCGCGGACGTGGCTCCCCCCGCGCGCCCCACGCTGTCGTTGAAGACGGCCACCACGCCCTCGGGGGCGAAGGTGGAGCCGGCGGTCTATTCGCCCACGCCGGGTTCGCCCGGCGCGCTCATGTCGCTGGCGCCGCTGGTGGACACGGTGAAGGGGGCGGTGGTGAACGTGGAGGTGCAGGCCCGCGCCCGGCCCGCGATGGGCGGGATGATCCAGGGCCTGCCCCCGGGCCTCGCCGAGCGCTTCGGCATGCCGGGAGGACAGAACCCCTTCGGCGGGGGCGGCGCTCCCGCGAAGCAGGGGCTGGGGTCGGGCTTCGTCATCGACCCGTCCGGCCTGGTGCTCACGAACAACCACGTGGTGGAGGGCGCGGACACCGTCCGGGTGAAGCTGGAGGACGGGCGCGCGTTCGAGGCGGAGGTGCTGGGCCGCGACTCGCTCACGGACGTGGCGCTGCTCCAGTTGAAGGGCGTGTCCGGGAACCTGCCGTTCGTGAAGCTGGGGGACTCGGACGGCCTGCGCGTGGGCGACCCGGTGATGGCCATTGGCAATCCGTTCGGGCTCGCGTCGAGCGTGAGCGCGGGCATCCTGTCCGCCCGGGCGCGCGACATCCACGCGGGTCCGTATGACGACTTCCTCCAGACGGACGCGGCCATCAACCCGGGCAACTCCGGCGGCCCGCTCTTCAACATGAAGGGCGAGGTGGTGGGCATGAACACGGCCATCATCGGCGGCGCGACGGGCATCGGCTTCGCGGTGCCGGCGAACCTCATCCAGGCGCTGCTGCCGCAGCTCCAGGAGACGGGCGTGGTGCGCCGGGGCTGGGTGGGCCTGGCGGTGCAGGACCTCACGCCGGAGCTGGCGCGCGCGCTGCGCGTGGACACGGCGAAGGGCGCGGTGGTGGCCGGCGTCAGCGAGGGCGGCCCTGGCGCGAAGGCGGGCCTGCGCGAGGAGGACATCATCACCTCGGTGGGCGAGCGCGCGGTGGACTCCGCCGGAGCGCTGACGCGCGCGGTGGCCCTGCTCAAGCCGGGCAGCGAGGTGAAGGTGAGCCTGGTGCGCGGCGGCAAGGCGATGGAGGTGCCGGTGAAGCTGGGCACCCGGCCGACGCAGCGGGGGGAGGAGGAGGTGACTCCCCGGGACTCGACGCCCGCGCCCCTGTCGAAGCGGCTGGGCCTGCGGCTGTCGGAGGCGCAGGACGGCAGCGGCGGCGCGCAGGTGGTGGCGGTGGAGTCCGGCAGCCCCGCGGAGCGCGCGGGCCTGGCGCCCGGGATGGTGCTGACGCAGGTGGGGGACCAGAAGGTGTCCGGCGTCGCGGAGGCGGCGCAGGCGCTGACGTCCGCGGAGCCGGGGTCCGCGCTGCTGTTGCGCGCGCGGGTGCTGGGACAGGACGGGTCGCTCCTGCGCGCGCTTGAAGTGCCGCAGCGGTAGGACCGGGGTTGAGGCTGGCGCGCTCCACCGGCCGGGGGGAGCGCGCTGTCTTGCTTTCAGCGGGGCTGGATGAGCCCGGCCCGGGCGAGCAGCTCGCGCACGCGCCGGGCCAGCGCCAGGTGCTCCGGGTTGGCCACGGTGAAGCGCTCCGGGGTCAGGATGATGAGCGTGCCCTGGTCCTCCACGGGTTCGATGCGCACGGGCGCGGGCAGTGGGGGCACGGTGCCGCGCTGCTTGGAGAAGTAGGTCACCCAGCCGACCCAGGGGCCTGCCCGGGTGTCCTCGGGTTCCAGCGCCCGGTGCGAATCAGAGCCGGCCACGGCCCAGTCCGGCTCCATGGCCACCGCCATGCTGCGCACCGCATGCGTGAGCACGGGAGCGGAGATCACGCGCTCGGCGTTCGGACTTCGCCCGAGCGTGGGCAGGCTCAGCACGCAGCAGTTGGGGACGACTTCGGAGTAACACCCACAGAGGATCTTCAGGGCCGATCGATCGTAGTCCCCTCCGCCATTACCAAAGGTGACACTGAAGCCCAGTTGCTCGATGACCGGCTTCCCCTTCTCGCGGTTGACGCCTCGCCGAAACATCTCGGTGAGCGTCGGCATGTCTGACGGCAACAGGGGGAACTTGCGCTCGTCCTTGAGCGACCGCGTGGGCTTGTACCAGTGCGCAAGGAACGGGTCACACGGAGCCAACAGCTCCAGGAGCTTCGCGATTCGCCGCCCGCAGTCTTCAGGAACCTCCCTGCGCGCACCCCAATAGGCCCCTGCGTAGTACGTCTCGATACGAGTCCAGGGCCTGTCCGTAGCGGTCACAGCATTCCCTCCTTATCGCGCCTGAGTGTGCACGATCCGGATCCCTTGGATACCTTCGCGTTCGAAGAGCATCTCGATTGCGTTCACGGCCTTCTCCTCGGCGACGTGCCACTCGATGCGAACCTCCAGTCCTCGAATGGCTTCGAGCTGCCGTCTCGCCTGCCTGGCGAGTGCCTCCGCTCCCGTGCGTTTAAACCACCGCTTCGGCGCCAGGATGTCGGAAAACTTGTTCGCGTAGCCGGGGCCCTTGGCCTCCCGTAGCACTCCGTCCCGGAAGCCGTCGAACTTCACGTCTCCGACCCAGTACGCCTCGTCCGCCGAGTGCCCGGAGATCTGCTCCTGGTAGCGCCGGGCCCGGTCGGACATCGACTCCTTCACGGGCCCCCAGTGCCCTGGCTCGTCCGGAGCCGCCGCCACGTTCGCCTTCTGGAGGACGATGGCCGCCCCGGGCCCTCCGCTCAGCACCGCCGCCGCGCGTCCCACGGGCACCGCGACGCGCTCGACACGGAGCATCCCCTCCGCGGACACCGCGAGCACGGGCACCGTGGCCTCCACTCCCGCCGCTGCTCGCGTCAACGTGCGCGTCGTCGCGGAGGCCGTCCCCCACAGCATGACGACGTTCGTGGTCAGCCGCGCGGCTTCGCGGATCTGCTCGCCCTCCGTCATGTAGCGGAAGCGCTCCCAGTACGCGGGCGAGGACGCGATGAGCGCCGCCACGCCTTCCGGCAGATGGCGCAGGCTCGCGAGGCTGTCCGTGGGATGGGACAGGAGCTGCCCCAGGCCGTGGTACAGCTCCACGAACGCGTCCTCCGCCCCATCCAATGAGCGGCCGAGGACATCCGCGTCGTCGTACACCTCCGCGAGCGGCCTCCAGTCAGAGGCTCGCAGCCGCGCATCGACGTGACGGAAGACACCGCCCTTGCCGCTGTAGAAGCGCCCCAGCTCGAAGTTGCCCGCGCGGAAGGTCCCGTCCCTCCACTGCACGGCCCCCACCCTCTGCTGCGTGCGCCCATCGAGCGCCCAGGCCAGGTAGCCGTCCGGCCGCAGCACCGCCACCTGCTCCCGGACGAACCGCTCCACCCGGCGCGCCAGCTCCTCGCGCGACACCGCGCCGCCCTCCAGCACCTCGCGCAGCACGAAGCCCGCCGCCATGCGAGGCGGATACGTCCCCAGCGTCACCGGACTCTCCATCAGCCGGTTCAGCACCTCCGCCGCGTCCTCGGGCGTGAAGGGATTGCGCGGGGCCGGCGGCGCCTCCAGCCCTGCGCGCACCAGGAGCTTCTCGAACGCGTCCACCTCCAGCAGGCCCAGCTCCACCGCCTGCCGCGTTCGCTCCTGCGCGCTCCCGAGCAGCACCGTCCCCAGAGGCAGCCGCACCGGCGCCGCATCCCCCACCGTGCCGCCCGCGCCCTCGGAGGCCGCGCCCCCATGCAGCGGTGCCGGCGAGGCGCTGTGATAGCGCGCGTAGCCGTGCAGCCCCACCGGCAACGCACCGGCACGCCCTCCCGCGCAGCCCACCAGCCCCGCGAGGAGCAGCAAGCCCAGCCACGCGCGCCCTGGCGACTGAATCCCTCTCATGCCTGTTCCTCCTGGTGAACAGGGCTAGCAGGGAGTCCTGACATCCTCGCGCGTCGCGGTGCGCAATGACGCAGCCGGTGCGCGGCCGACCCGCTGACTCTCCGGCCGCCCTGGATGTCCGGTGTCGCGTGGTTCACAGGGCGCGACGCCTGGAAGCCCTCCGGGCCTGCGAGGACTTCTGACGAGTGCTTCACGCGTCCGTCGAATGACGGGCCTTGGGGGTTCGGCAATCACGGCGGCGGTGGCATAGAGTGGCGACCGTGCCGCGCTGCCTCACATGCGGGCGGCGTTGGGAGGGCTCTCATGCGCCGTGCCCGCCCGGCGTCTCGCCTCCCGTCGCTCCGCCATCCGATGCCTCGCTCGTCGTGCCCGACGTCCCGGGCTACCGCTGCGAGAAGGTCATCGCGCGCGGTGGCTTCGGCGTGCTGCTGGCCGCGCACAAGCGCTCCGCCGACGGCGCCGAGGGTGAACGCATCGCGCTGAAGCTGGCGCGCCCCGGCATCACGCTCGCGGAGGCGCAGCTCGCCCGGGAGGCGGAGGCCCTGCGCGTCATCGGGCCGCCCACCGTGCCCGCGCTCCATGCCGTGGGCACGCTGCCCGGCGGCCAGCGCTTCGTCGACATGGAGTACGTGCCGCTGCCCACGCTGGCGGACTGGATGGCCCGGGTGTCCGGCCCCATGTCGCCGCAGGAGTTCGGGCCTCGCGCCAGCGCGCTCCTGGAGGCGGTGGCCGTCGTGCACGCGCACGGCCTGGTGCACTGCGACCTCAAGCCCGAGCACGTCTTCCTGGACGACGCCCACAAGCGCGCCCGCGTCTTCGACTTCGGCCTGGTGCAGCGCCCGGCCCCCGGCGCGCTCGCGGACGACGGCACGCCCGGCGACACGTCCTCCTTCGCCGGCACCGCCGAATACATGGCCCCCGAGCAGTGCGCGGGCCACGCCGTCCTGGACGCGCGCACGGACGTGTACGCGCTGGGCGTCATCCTCTACGAGCTCATCGCCGGCCGGCCTCCCTTCTTCGGCTCGCTCACGGAGGTGCTCCAGGCGCACCTGTCGCTGCGGCCCCCGCCTCCGTCGGAGTACGCCCCGGTGGCGCCGCCCGTGGAGGAGGTCGTGCTGCGCTGCCTGGCCAAGGAGCCCGCGCGCCGCCCCCGCGACGCCGCCGCCGTGGCCCAGGCCCTGCGCGCCGCGCTGGACCACGCGGGCCAGTCCGCCGTGCAGCCCGCGCCCCGGCTCACCCTGCTGCCCGAGGTCCGCCCCGCCCAGACGCGCCGCTCGGTGGCGGTGCTGTTCACCGTCTCGCGCGCCAACCCCGTGGCGATGCAGAAGGCCCTGGCCGCCTACGGAGGCCACATGGCCTTCGCGGAGGGCGAGCGCTTCGCGGGCGTCTTCGACCCCGACGTGGGAGAGAACCCCGTGCGCCGCGCCCTGCGCGCCGCCGAAGGCCTGGCCGAGCGGGGGCTCGCCCCGGTGTCGCTCGTGGACGTGGCCTCCGTCACCGTGCAGCGCCGCCGCGACGGCGCCCCCCGCTACCTGGGCGCCATCTTCGCGCGCGAGGACCGCTACCCCCACCTCGCGGAGCCGCGCGGGCCCCTGCTGTCCCACGCCGCCGCGGAGGCCGTGCCGGAGGTGCCGTGCCTGCCGGTGCCGGGCCGGTCCGGGCTGATGCGCCCCGCGCCCTCGGGCGGCGCGCCCCGGCCGGACGTCACCGTGCTGCAGTTGGGCAGCGCGATGCTGGTGGGCCGCGACATGGAGCTGGAGCAGCTCCTGGAGAGCGCCCGGTCCGCGGTGTCGGACACGGCGCCCACCATCGTCACCGTGCGCGGCGACCGGGGCCACGGCAAGAGCCACCTGGCCTCCACGCTGGGCCTGCGCCTGAGGGCCACGCTGCCACACGCGCGCGTCCACACCCTGCGCTCGCGCGAGCCCGTGCAGGGCGACCCGGAGGGCACGCTGCGCACGCTCCTGCGCGTGGCGCTGCACGGCTTCGACCGCGACGACACCGACACGCAGGAGGACGGCCGCACCGCCATCCTGGACAGGCTGGGCACCCGGCTGGGCATGGAGCTGTGGCCGGGCGTGGCCGCGACGCTCGGGTGGTACGCGCCGGGCGGGCCGGAGCTGCATAGCTGGGCCGCGGCCCCGGGCGCGCTGCGCTCGCTGGCCATGCGCGCCACGGGCGAGCTGCTGGCGGCGCACGCCCGCGAGCGGCCCCTGTGCCTCATCGTGGACGACGCGCACTTCGCGGAGGAGACCGCGCTGGACGCGCTGGAGTACGCGGCGCTCGCGGAGACGCGCGTCCCCCTGTGGATCTGCGTGCTGGTGCGCCCGGGCTTCGAGCAGAGCCGCCCCGCGTGGGGCGCCCGCGCCGCCCGCCAACTGGACCTGCCCCTGTCCGGCCTGGCCCCGGGCGACGCGCATGCCCTGTGCCGCGCGCTGCTCAAGCCGGTGGAGAACGTGCCCGCGCAGGCGGTGGAGCGCATCATCGATCGCGCGCAGCGCGTGCCCCTGTTCCTGGTGGAGCTGGTGCGCGGCCTCAAGCGCCAGGGGCTGGTGCGGCAGCGCGCGCCGGGCGGCAACTGGTACCTCGTCACGGACGAGCTGGACCGGCTGCCGGAGCTGCGGCTGGTGGAGTGGCTGGCGGACCGCGAGCTGGGCGCGCTGCCCCCGGCGCTCGCCGCGCACGCCCGGCTGTGCGCGCTCCTGGGCGGGACCTTCACCGGTACGGCGGCGGACGGCGTGGTGCGCGAGCTGGAGCGCGACGGGGCCGCGGCCCAGTTCCCGCTGGACATGGGGCACGCGACGCGGCGGCTCCTGGACCTGGGGCTCCTGGTGGAGCACCGCTCGGAGGGGCTGAGCTTCCGCAACGAGCTGGTGCGCGAGGCCGTGGTCGCGGGCCTGCCCGCGGAGGAGAAGGCGCGCATCCACCACGCCGCGTACCGCCACTACCTGAGCCCGGCGGGCGCGCAGGAGCGCCAGCGGCTGGCCCGGCTCGCGCTGCACGCCGCGGCGGCGGGCCTGCGCGACGAGGCGGCGGCGCTGACCATCGACATCGCGGAGTCCGCGCGCGGCCGTCACGCGTACCTGGACGCGGAGGCCATGTACACGCGCGCCCTGGAGCTCATCGAGCCCGAGGACGAGCTGCGCAGGCTCACCGCGCTGCGGGGCCGGGGCCTGATGCGCTACCGCATCGGCCGGTACGAGGACTCGCTCACGGACTTCGCCATCGCGCGGGAGCGCGCGCGCAGCGTGGGGGACGCGCGCGCCGTGGTGGAGCTGCTGCTCGACGAGGCGGTGGCGCTCGACTGGGTGAACGACTACGCGCGCAGCGAGGCGCGGGTCCAGGAGGCGCAGCAACTGACGGAGACGGTGACGTCGCCCTACGTGCAGGCGCGGCTGCTCCTGGCGCTGGGCCGCACGCAGTTCCGCAAGGGCGAGTGGATGGACTCGCTCATGACCCTGGAGGCCGCGGCGGAGCGGGCGCGGAAGCTGGGCGACGCGGGCTATGAGACGCTGGTGGTGGCGCTGCTCCTGCTGGTGGCCATCCTCCCGAGCCTGGGCGACATCGACGCCGCGGAGCGGGTGCTGGACGAGCTCATCTGCGCGTGCACGGAGCGCGGCGACCGCTTCCACCTGGGCTCGGCCATCAACAACCGCCGCAACCTGAGGGTGGCGCGGCGCGACCTGGCCAACGCGCTGAAGGACCAGGAGCGCTTCATGCAACTGGGGCGCGAGCTGGGCGTGGTGGGCTGGGAGTACTTCGCGGAGTACAACCTGGGCGAGCTGTACTACCAGGCGGGCGACGTGGAGGCGGCGGCGCCGCACATCGCGCGGGCCATCGTGCTGGAGCGCCGGCACCCGGAGGTCGCGCACCGCCCCTGGGCGCTGCTGCTCCAGGCGCGGGCCATGGCGTGGACGGACCGGCACGACCGGGCGCGCGACCTGCTGGAGCAGGTGCGGCAGGCGATGGCGACCAACCGCCACGGCGTGAACCTGAGCCCGTCGGAGGAGGTGCTCTTCTCCATGGTGGAGCTGGCCTCCAAGGACGCGACCGTGGAGGAGTGGCACGCCCTGCGCGAGCGCTCCGCCCAGGCCTCCGTGGAGCAGGAGCCGCTGGAGGTCCTGGAGATGATGGGGCTCGCGGCCTGGCGCCGGGGCGACTTCGCGGAGGCGATGCTCGCGCTCGGGGAGGCCCTGGCGCGCGCGGCGCACATGCCGAACCTGATGGAGGACCGCATCCGCCGCTCGCTGGAGCGGGTGCGGGACCTCACGCCCGCGGCGTAACGGCGCCGCCTGTCTTTACGCCGACCGCGAGAGCACCGTCGTCGCCGCGACGAGGAGCCCCATCAGCGATTCCCCCACCAGCGCTCCGGCGCCCAGCGAGGAGACGTGCGCGTCCGTCGACTTCGGCCACTTCCGCGCGAGCATCACCATCCCCGCGCCCAGGCACAGCGTCACCGCGAAGTAGGCGGGGGTGATGAAGCCGATGCCCATCGCCACCGGCGACGGCAACCACCGCGCAGCCCGGCTCCTCGCGGCCAGCGTCGACAGCGCCCCCAACGTGAAGCCCACCAGCGCGGCCCAGCCCGCGTAGGGCGGCAGGCCCGCCAGGCCTCGCACGGACACCTCCGCCACCGCCCGGAACTGCGCCGCCGCGGGCACCGGCAACACCGCCGTCCCCAGCCCGTACGTGTCCACCAGCAGCAGATAGGCAGGCACCGCCACCAGCGCGCCCACCGCCACGCCCACCAACTGCGCGGCGAGCTGCCGGGAGGCCGACGCCCCCAAGAGGTGCCCCGCCTTCAACGACCACAAGCTCACGCCCGTCTGCGCCGCCGCGCCCGCCACCACCGACCCCGCCGCCACGTTGGACGACAACTCCCCGGGCCGCACCCCGCCAAAGATGACCTGCGTGAGGTTCCCCACCTGGCCCACGGGCGACACGTCCGTCTGCCCCGCGCCTCGCGCGCACACCGCGCACAGCGGCACCAACAGCGCGAGCACCAGCAGCATCGACGGGACTCCCAGCCCGAAGAGCAGCCCGCCCAGCACCACCGCCAGCACGCACGCCGCCGCCGCCACGCCCAGGCTCCACCGGGGCAGCCCGCCCCGGCTCACGCCCACCGAGCGCAGGTCCTTCACCGCGCCCAGGAAGTCCCTCGCCTGCGCCGCCAGCGACATCACCGCCCCGCCCACCATCAACCCCACGCCGGGCCATATCAGCCACGAGGACAGCAGCTCGTACCCCGCGCCCGCCACCAGGCCCGTGTCCAGGAGCCGCGTCGCGAGCACGCCCCACGCCAGCCCCGAGCCCAGCAGCATGCTCAACGCCAGCCGCGGGCCCGTCATCATCCCCACCGCCAGCAGCATGGGGCTCATGCCCACGCCCCACGTCAGCGACTCCAGCGAGACGCCGCCCACGCGGCCCGGCAGCGCCACCATCCCCGGCAGCCAGCCGCGCGCATCGCGCATCCAGGTGAGCGCCATCGCCACCACCCCGGCGCCCACCAGCGTCCGGCCCCTTCCCGTCCGCGAGCCTTGCGCTTCGGACGGCGTGGCCGCGTGCAGCGTGGAGATGAGCTCCGCGGTGGCGATGCCCGTGGGGAACGGCAGGGCCTCCTGCTCCAGCAGGCGCCGCCGCAACAAGCCCGCCAGCAGCACGCCCACCACGCCCAGGACCAGCCCCCAGACCGCGATGCCCCAGCCCGGCACACCCGTGCCCAGCAGGGCCAGCGCCGGGATCGCGGCCAGCAGCCCCGCCGACGCGGGCATCGCGCCCACCGCCGCCGCGGCCGTCTGCGTGAGGTTGTTCTCCAGCGGCGTGTAGGGCACGCCCCGCCTGCGCCCATAAGGCGCCAGGGCACTGAACCCCAGCACCGTCGCGGCGATGGAGCCCGAGTCCCACATGCCCGTCTTCAACCCCATGTAGAGGTTGGTGACGGCCAGCACCACGCCGATGAGCAGGCCCATCCCCAGCGACCGGGCCGTCCACTCCCGGCCCTCTGGCGCCGGCGCGCCCGCGAGCCCCATCCCCGCCGCCGCCTCGGCCGCGGGGGCCTCCGGCCCCGCCGCGACCTCCGGAGGAGCGGCGGGGTGCCCGGAGGAGGCGCTCATCGAGCCGCCTCCGCCGAGCGGCCGACCAGCTCGCGCAACTGCGCCAGGTCCAGCGGCTTGCTCAGCTTGAGGTTGGGCACGTCCCGCAGGAACGACGTCGTGCGCGGGGTGAAGGCGCCCCCCGTCATGAACACCATGCGCCCCGCCTGCTCCGGCACCGAGCGCCCCAGCTCGAAGTACAGGTCCATGCCCGTCATCCCCGGCATCATCACGTCGCAGAGGATGAGGTCGAAGCGGCCGCCCTCGTTCACCAGCCGCAGCGCCGCCTGCGCGCTGTTCGCGGTGGACACCTCGTGCTCGGAGGCCAGCGAGCGCTGCAGCGCCACCGTCACGTTGGGCTCGTCATCCACCACCAGGATGCGCGCCCGCGCCCCCGCCGGCGCCGTCGTGGACAGCCGCGGGTAGAGGTCCGGCTCGTGCGCCGCCGAGCGCAGCACCACGCGGAAGGTGCTGCCCCGCCCCGGCGTGCTCTCCGCGTGGATGGCGCCGCCCATGGACTCCACGATGCCGTGGCAGATGGACAGCCCCAGCCCCGTGCCCACGCCCACCGCCTTGGTGGTGAAGAACGGGTCGAAGATGCGCCCCAGCACCTCCGGCGTCATGCCCACGCCGGTGTCGCGCACCTCCACCACCACCTTGCCCGGCTCGCCCGGGCGGATGATGGCGCGAATCTCGTGCTCGGTGACGGAGGACGGGTCCTCCGGGATGGCCTGCGCCGCGTTGAGCAGCAGGTTCAGGAACACCTGGCACAGCCGCGCCTCGCTGGCCTCCACCGCGGGGACGGGCTCGAACTCCGTCACCAGCCGCGCGCGGTGGCGGATGACGTTGTCCGCCATCTTGCACGCCAGCTCCACCGACCGGCGCACGTCCACCGGCATGGGGCGCGACTCCTGCTCGCCGCGCGCGAAGACCTTCAGGTCCCGCACGATGGTCGCGATGCGCTCCGCGCCCTCCGTCGTCTCGCGCACCAACTGCTGGATGGAGGCCACCGGCTCCGACGGGGCGCCTTGCGCCTCCAGCTTGTCCAGCCCCTCGCGGATGAGGTGCAGGTTCACCAGCATGTACGCCAGCGGGTTGTTGATTTCGTGCGCCACGCCCGCGCCCAGCGTGCCCACGCTGGCCAGCCGGTCCGCCACCACCAGGCGCGCCTGGAGCTGCCGGCGCTCGCTCAGGTCGCGGTGCACCATGATGTTCGCGATGATGCGCCCCTCCGCGTCGCGCAGCGGCACCACCACGGACTCGCAGACGCACGCCATGCCGTCCGCGCGCTTGAACTCCAGCTCCCCGCTCCAGCGCCCGTGCACCTCCAGCGCGGTGAGGATGGCGCCCGTCAGCCGGTCCGGCTCCCCCGGGTGCAGCACGCTGAAGAGCGTCTGGCCCATGGCCTCCTTGCGGCTTCTGCCGAACATGCGCTCCGCGCTGGTGTTCCAGTCGATGACGCCGCCCGCCAGGTCCGTGATGACGACGCCGTCGGAGATGCTCTCGAAGATGAGCGCCTGGCGGTGCAGCTCCTGCTCCGCCTGCTTGCGCGCGGTGATGTCCATCACCGTGCCCGTCACCCGCGCGGGCTGCCCCGCGGCGTCCAGCAGCACGTCGCCCTTGCACGAAATCCAGCGGTAGCCGCTGCCCGCGGGCTCGATGCGGTACTCCACGTCCACCTGCGAGCGCTGCGCCAGCGCCGTGGCCAGGTTCGCGCGCAGGCGGGGCAGGTCCGCCGGGTGGACCACCTCATCCAGGTCCATGGCGCGGCCGGACAGCTTGCCCACGGCCAGGCCCAGCAGCCGGTCCACGTGCTCGCTCCAGGTCACCTGCCCCGTCTTCGCGTTCCAGTCCCAGATGCCCACGCGCGCGGCGGACAGCGCCTGCCGGAGCTGCTCCTCGCGCTGCTCCAGCACCTCGCGCCGGGAGAAGCGGAACACCGTCACCGTGCCCACCTGGAGCCGGTCGCCCTCCTGCAGCTCCGCGGTGGACACCGGCAGGCCGTTGAGGAACGTGCCGTTGGTGGACTCCAGGTCCGTGACGAGGCACGAGCCATCCGGCTTGCGCAGGATGCGCGCGTGCTTGCGCGACACCCCGTGATCGTCGATGCGCACCTCCGCTTCCGACCCGCGCCCGATGACGTGCTCGCCCGGCTCCAACCGGTACGCCTTGCCAATGGCCGCCGGCGTCGTGGTGCTGATGAGGATGAGGCACGCCCCGGTCGAGGACGGGGCCGTCACCGACTGGCCCGCGCAGGTCGTGAGCTCGTCCACCAACGTCATCATGTATGCAAGCCCCCTGACGTCCCCCTGCGCTCGGGCTGGCCGTGTCCTCGCCGCCTGTCGTGCATGACGCCGCGCTCCGTGTGGGCCCGAGGTCCTGGGCCGGACCGCAACCATACCCCAACGGCTTCCAATGAACGTCCCCTGCACCCGGAGGACAATGAGCCTGACTCCTGGTGAACGGCCAGGCAGGCAGGCAGGGCCCCCCACCCGGCACGGGCACTCGCGACCCACCCCGTGGATGGTAGGGTGCGGGGCATTCATGGCGGTGGATTCCGAGAGCACCTTCCGCATCCAGGCGCGCGCGAACGCGAGCGCCCCGGACAAGGGGCACGACACACCCACCCGTGCCGAGCGCGGGCCGGGCACCCTGGCGGGTGAGTACGTCCTCAAGTCCATGCTGGCGGCCGGCGGCCACGGCAGCGTCTACGAGGCGGAGCACCGCATCCTGGGGCGGCACGCCGCGGTGAAGGTGCTGCACTCGCACCTGGCGGACCAGGGGGAGATGCTGCAGCGCTTCGTGCGCGAGGCGCGCGTCGTCAATCAGATCCACCACCCGAACATCGTGGACGTCTACGACTTCGGGCTGATGCCGGACGGCAGCCCCTACTACGTGATGGAGCTGCTCTCCGGGCGCACGCTGAGCCAGGTGGTGCAGGAGCGCGGGCGGCTGTCCGCGTCCCGCGCGCTGGCGTACCTGGAGCCCGTCTGTGGCGCGCTGGAGGCGGCGCACCGCGCGGGCGTCGTGCACCGGGACCTGAAGTCCAGCAACATCCTCGTGGTGGAGGAGGGGGAGAAGCCCCGGCTGAAGCTGCTGGACTTCGGCATCGCGAAGCTCATCCAGCAGGAGCCCGGCCAGGAGGGGCTCACCACCGCCGGCCAGCGCCTGGGCACCGCGCACGCGATGGCGCCCGAGCAGTTCCGCGGCGGGAGCATCGGGCCGCCCACGGACGTGTACGCGCTGGGCGTGCTCCTGTACCAGTTGCTCACCGGCCGCTACCCCTTCCAGTCCGATGATCGCCTGGAGCTGGAGCGCATGCACCTGGAGGCCCCGCCGCCGCGCCCCAGCGTGAAGGCCCCGGTGTCCCCCGCCGTGGACGCGGTGGTGCTCCGCTGCCTGGACAAGGACGCCACCCGCCGCTACCCCAGCGTGAACGCCTTCCTCACCGCCCTGCGCGAGGCCACGGAGGAGCCCAACCAGGTGGAGAGCCAGACGCGGCTCGTGCTCGCCGTGAACGCGGAGGTGGTGCTCCCCGCCTCGGACCTGGACGACGACACCACCTACGCCGCGCTCGCCACCGTCATGGACACGCTGGAGCAGGGCCTGCGCGCGGAGAGCTTCACCCTGGCGCTCCAGACGGGCACCGCGCTCCTGGGCGTGCGCCCCCTGACCGCCGGCGGCAGTCCCGCCCAGGCCCTCCAACCCCTGAGAGACCTGCAAGCCGAAGCCCAGCGCCTGGCCGAGGCCGTCCACGCCCGCGTCCACCTCTGCCTCCACCAGGGTGAGGCGGAGACACGCGGCGACTCCGGCGAGGCCGAGGTGGTAGGCGGCCCGGTCACGCATGTGGCAACCTGGAACGTAAGGGACCCCGGTGGCTTCGCCATCACGCGTCCCGCGTCCCAGCTCCTCGAGATTCCTCCTCCGCCGTAGGCCGTCCCCGCCGTCCCCGCCTCCTCCTCCCCCGCAGCACCGCGCCTCAGCCCTGTGGCTCCATTCCCTTCACCGGCACACGTCTGGCCCCGTGAGAATTGGACCCACACCATAATTTTTTGACGAAGACGTATTTATTTTAGATCCTGAATCCGTCACGATTCCCCTGTCTGACAGTTTCAGCACCTTTCTGGCTGAAAGCCTGGACTGCCTGACATTCTGGAAGTCGGACCTCCGACTTCCCTCGAGCGGGAGCCCCTACATGCGCCTCACCCCTGCTTTTCGGCCTGGAAGTGGATGCAGCGAGTGGTGGAACCGAGTTGCCTCACGCCAACCCCTGAAGGCGGCCTTGATGACGGGGGCGCTGTTCGCCCTGGTGGGTTGCGGCCGGGCGATGCCGGAGGACGCCATGATGGGGGCTGATCCCGCGTCGGTGGGCCAGGCGCAGCACGTGGACAACGGGCTGACCGTCAACGGGTTGACGGTCAACGGGCTCACCGTCAACGGGCTGACGGTCAACGGGCTCACCGTCAACGGGCTGTCCACGCAGGGCTTCAACGAGTGGTTCAACCAGAACGCGGACACGGCGCCGATGGTGATGGCGTACATCGTGAAGTGCTCGGTGCCCGAGGGGCAGACGCGCACCTTCCAGTCCACGACCACCGGGGTGAAGTACACGTGGCCGGGCGCCCTGGGCCTGGCGCCGGGCTGGGCGGCGGGCAAGGCCGCGACGGTGGCGGAGCAGCAGGCGGTGAGCGCGTGCCTGGCGGCGCACGCGAACAAGTACGGCCTGCACATCGCGCTGTCCGTGCTGGGCCGCACGGCCGATGGCGCGGCGATCCCCTACTCCGCCGAGGAGCTGTCCCAGTTCAGCGCGAAGGAGGCGTGCTTCTTCGGCAACCTCTTCACCAACGAGGGCCTGTTCGCGGCGCGCGACCGGGACTTCAGCGCGGCGGAGAGCACCACGCGCGCGTGCGGCCTGTCGCTGACGGCGGACGCCTGCGCGCCCATCACGAACATCGGGAGCTGCTCGCAGTTCTGCACCAAGGCCGACCCGAGCCAGCCCTACTACACGCACTGTACGTATAACGGGAAGACGTACCCGGCCATCACCACGCGCGTGCAGCCCACGGAGCTGTTCCGCTGCGGCGACGGCGTGTGCCAGTTCACCGAGCACGCGGGCCCCGGCGCCACGGCGGAGAGCTGCCGCGCGGACTGCGGCGCCTGAAGCGGAAGCACCTGTTGAACCCGTGGTGAAGCGCGCTGGACATGGACGGCCCCGGCATCACCTCGGGCCGCGTGTCCAGAAGCCGCCGGGCGTGCGGTGAGCTCCCCTCCCGCGCGCCCGACCCCCCAATGGAAAATGACAGCCGGGACGTGACGCCCACGCGGTGTCGGCCCGACGGCATCCTGGACCCGCGCACACCTTGCCGGGCACGGGGCGGCGGTGTTGGATGGCCGTCCACAGGCCGTGGCCCGGAAGCAGGGAACCTCCGCTACGAGGAGCGGTGACGGCCGCGGTTGGACGTGGGTGGAGCGGGCCGCGATGACGTTACGAGCGAAGGTGGGGCGGTTGGCGGCGATGACGCGGCGGCGGGGCACGCTCCGCCAGGCCTTCGAGCGCCTGGGCCCCGACTCCAGGACCCGGTGCGCCGTGGAGACGCCCTGCTCGGACAACCGGCTCCTGGAGGAGACGGTGCGCGAGCGCACCGCGGCGCTGGAGGCCGCCAACGCGAAGCTGTCCAGCAGCCTGGAGCAGTTGCACGCGACGCAGGCCCAGTTGCTCTTCGCGGACCGGCTCATCGCGCTGGGGCGCATCGCGGCGGGCGTGGGCCATGAAATCAACAACCCGCTGGCCTTCATCCTGAGCAACCTGGAGTACATCCACCAGGAGCTGCAGCAGAAGGAGCGCCTGTCGGAGCAGGACCGGCAGGAAATCCTGGAGGCGCTGGCGGAGACGCGCGACGGCGCGGAGCGCATCCGGCTCATCGTGCGGGACCTGCAGACGCTGTCGCGCGCGGAGGACGTGGGCAGCGGGCCCGCGGAGCTGGCCGCGGTGGTGCGCACGGCGGCGAAGATGGCCATGCACGAGCTGCGGCACCGCGCGCGGCTGGTGGTGGAGTGCGACGGCGTGCCGCCGGTGCAGGGCAACGGCTCGCGGCTGGGGCAGGTGTTCTTGAACCTGCTGCTCAACGCGGCGCAGTCCATCCCGCCGGGGAACGCGGAGGGCAACGAGGTGCGCGTGGTGGCGCGCCCCGGCGAGCCCGGCCACGTGCTGGTGGAGGTGCGCGACACCGGCTGCGGCATCGCGCCCGAGCACCGCGAGCGCATCTTCGACCCCTTCTTCACCACCAAGCCGCTGGGCGTGGGCACGGGGCTGGGGCTCGCGGTGTGCCATGGCATCGTCACGTCGCTGGGCGGCACGCTGACGATGGAGAGCGCGCCCGGCCGGGGCAGCGTCTTCCGGGTGACCCTGCCGGTGGCGGGCGCCTTCGTGCAGGCGCAGCGCTCGCAGGCCGACTGGACCTGATCAGCCCCCGCCGGGCGGCTTCACCCCGAGCGAGCGCTGGAGCATCCCTCCGAGCACCTCGCGGAAGCGCGCGTCCGACGCGGCGTCCACCGGATGCCCCAGCACGGGCAGCAGCACCTCGCGCGCGAGCAGGAACCACTGCGACGCGCACAGCGCTACGATGAGCGTCATGTCCACCGTGTCGCGCGAGGGCGGCGGCGTGCCCTGCGTCTGGGCCACGCGGCCTGCCTGGAACTCCAGCGCGTCCGCCAGCAGCCGCGGGCCCTGCGCGCGCACGAACGGCATGTGCTCGGCGCGGCCGGTGAGCAGCGCCCACGCCATCAGCCGGCTGTGCTGGCCCTCCTGCACCACGGTGAAGAAGCGCTCCAGCAGCGCCCCGGCGTCCGGCGGCGCCTCCGCCGCGAGCAGGTGCTCCCGGAAGGACGCGGCCAGCAGCTCGTTGCGGCGCAGGAGCACCTCGCGCACCAGGGCCTCGTAGGTGCCGAAGTAGTGCGTGACGAGCGCGTGGCTCACCCCCGCCGCCTTCGCCACCGCCTGCAGCCCCACCCGGTCCGGCCCCTGCTCCACGAGCAGCGGCTCGGCGGCCTGGAGGATGGCCTCGCGCGCCTCCTCCGGGGTGCGCCGCTTGCGGGGCGCGGCGGGCTTCGCGGGACGACGGGGAGCGGAGGTGCGCCGGGCCGGAGCCCGGCCCTGGGGACGCCTGGGTGCCATCCCGGCGCATCCTAGCCACCGGGCCCCGTCGTTCAACGCACCCCTTGCTATTGTCAGATTTGACAATAGACGCGGAGGGGCATTATCCATGGGGGTGTCCGGGCATGCCTGGCCCGGAGGTGTGCTGGCCTTCGCGAGGTCCGTGATGCATCCGCTGCTGCCCGAGAATCCGTCGCCGCTGAGGGTGTTCCTGGTGGTCCTGCTCATCTCGGGGACCGTCAAGCTGCTGACGGTGGCGGGCGGCTGGGGGGTGTGGCGCACGCGGCTGGCGGCGCGCTTCCGGGTGTACCGGCGGGAGCTGTCGAAGGGGCAGTTGCGCAGCGAGGCGCTGGCGGCGGTGGGCGTGGTGCTGACGGACGCGGTGCTCATCGGGGCGTTCCGGTCCTTCACCGGGCCCCTGATGGCGCCGTTCAGCCTGTCCACGGCGCTGTGGTCGTACGCGTGGATGTTCGTGGGCTTCGAGGTGTGGTTCTACGTGACACACCGGCTGCTGCACCACCCGCGCTTCTACCGCTTCCACGCGCAGCACCACGTGGCGCAGGTGACGGAGCCGCTCACCGCGCTGTCCTTCTCCGTGGCGGAGCGGGTGGTGCTGATGGTCGGCGGGCTCGGCCTGCACTTCGCGGCCCTGCACGTGTTCCCGGGCACGCAGGTGGGCGTGCTGGCCTACATGCTGACCAACTACGTCCTCAACGCGTTCGGGCATGGCAACACGGAGTGGCTGCCGAAGCGCTTCGTGACGTCCTGGGTGGGCCGCGTCTTCTTCACCCCCACGTTCCACGCGCTGCACCACGCGCGCTACCAGGGGCACTACGGCTTGTACACCGTGGTGCTGGACCGGTGGCTGGGCACCGCGTTCGCCGACTATCCGCGGGTGCATGCGCGCGCCCGCGATGGCGAGGGGCTGACGCGCATCGGGGAGCGGCTGGAGGTCGCGCCCCCCGCCCCCTCCCTCCCCTCGGAGCCCGAGGCACGCCCGGCGGTCTGAGGTCCGCCGGGCCCCGCCGTCACACGGTGGGCTCCGGAGTCAGGTTCCGAGCCGGGCCGGGGGGCCCGGGGCCGTGGGCCGACGGACAATCCGCGCGGGTGACGACGCCTGGGAGGGATGGCATCCGGGGGGGCCGGCCCTAGAATCGCGCGGTGAACTCCCGGCAGGACGTGATCATCATCGGCGCGGGCGCCAGCGGAACGCTGCTCGCGGCCAGTCTCTTGCGGGGCGCGCGCTCGCCCCTGCGCGTGACGCTCGTGGAGCGGGGGGAGCAGTTGGGGCGGGGGGTCGCGTACTCCACCACCAGCGCGCGTCACCTGCTCAACGTGCCGGCCGGCCGCATGAGCGCCTGGGTGGACGACCCGGAGCACTTCCTGCGCTGGCTGCGCCTGGAGGCGCCGGACACGCCGCCGTCCGCGTTCGCCGAGCGCCGCCGCTACGGCCAGTACCTGGAGTTCGTGCTGAAGGAGGCCGCCGCGAAGGCCGCGCCGGGCGTCCGGCTGGAGACGCCTCGCGACGAGGTGACCGCGGTGGTGGAGACCGCGGACGGCGTGAAGGTGTCGCTCGCGAGCGGCCAGAGCCTGGAGGCGAAGTGCGCGGTGCTGGCGCTGGGCAACGCGATGCCCGCGGACCTGCGCGTGCCGGACGGCGGGCTGTACGCGAGCCCGCGCTACCACCGCTCGCCGTGGGTGCCCGGGGCGCTGGAGGGCATCGGCCCGGGTGACCCGGTGCTGCTCATCGGCACGGCGCTCACCATGGTGGACACGGTGCTGTCGCTGGGCGAGCGCGGCCATCAGGGCCCGGTGCACGCGCTGTCGCGCCACGGCCTGCTGCCGCACCCGCACCGCGCGCACGGCGCGAAGACGCCCGCCGCGGCGGAGCCCCTGCGCATCCGCGAGCTGCTGCGCTCGGTGCGCCGGGAGATGGACCGCTGTCGCGACGCGGAGACCGCCACGCAGGCCGCGTCCCCGTCCTCGGAGAGCGTGGTGCCGTTCAGCACGCTGCGCATCCGCGACGTGCTGCGCACGATGCGCCAGGAGGTGGACGCGCAGGCGGCGGCGGGCGCGGACTGGCGCGCGGCGGTGGACTCGCTGCGGCCGGTGACGACGCCGTTGTGGCAGCGGCTGTCGGAGCCGGAGCGGCGGCGGTTCCTGCGCCACCTGCGGGCGTACTGGGAGGTGCACCGCCACCGCATGGCGCCGGAGATCCACGACGCGATGGACGCGTGGCGGCGCGAGGGGCGGCTGGTGCTCCACCCGGCCCGCGTGCTCGGCTTCGAGCTGGAGCCGGACGCGGTGGCGGTCCACCTGCGCCCCCGGGGCGAGCGCGAGCCCCGGGTGCTGCGCGTGCGGCACGTCATCAACTGCACCGGCCCCGAGTCCAACCCGGCCTCGCGCGGCCAGCCCGTCCTGCGCGGCCTGCTGGAGACGGGACAGGCCCACGCGGACTCGCTGGGCATGGGGCTGGCGACGGCGCCCGACGGCGCGGTGCTGGACGCGCGCGGGCAGCCCTCCGCCCACCTCTTCACGCTGGGCCCCACGCGGCGGGGGGACCTGTGGGAGACCACCGCCGTGCCGGAGATCCGCTCACAGGCCCGCGACCTGGCGGACCTCCTCTTGCGCCGGTTGGGTGCGCCTGCCCGGTAGAGGACCTGACAAGCGCCATGACCTGGAGGTGGGCCTGCTGCTCGCCAGGCAACGCCGTCCTCCAGGGGAGGCTGTCGGGGTTCCGCCGTTTCGTGCGACATTCCAGGTCCCCCTCCTGGAGTCCCGTCCCCATGGCCCTGAAGCGCCCCCTCTCCGCCCTCATGGGAGGCGTGTCCCTGTCCGTCCTCGTGAGCCTCGGGGCGCTGGCGCACCGGCACCTGCGCACCGACGCGCTGGAGGAGCGGCTGCTGCGCGAGGTGAACACGCTGGCGCACGCGGAGCACCCGCGCCCGGCGCACCTCACCGCCACGCGGCCCGGCACCTTCGGGGACGCGATGGCGCCGCTGCTGCCCGCGCTGCTCCAGCGGGCCCGCGAGACCCCGCCCTCCACCGGGGCGGAGGCCCAGACCCTGGAGGCCGTGACGGAGGGCCGCGCGCCGGTGACGGACCTCCCCGCGCCCCGCCAGGAAGCGCTGGAGCGGGGCCTGCCGTTGACGCAACAGGTGCTCGCCGCCACCCACGCGGAGGCCGGTGGGCTCCCGGAGGACCTGCGCCCCCTGTCCGGTCCGGAGCTGTCGCGCCGGGACGCGCTGCTCCACGCGCTCCGCCGCGTGGTGGAGGACGCGGCGCTTCAGACGCGGCGGCTCGTCGCGCGGGGGGACGCGGACGCGGCGGTGGACACGTGCGTGGACACGCTCGCGCTCAGCCGGGAGCTGGCCCTGGGCGGCGGGCTCGTGGGGCTGCGGCTGTCCGCGGCCGGCTATGCGCGCGCGTGGCGGCCCTGCGCGGACGCGCTCGACGCGGCGTCCCTCACCCGCAAGCGCCAGGCCGTCTCGCAGCTCACCCGGCTGCACGAGGGCTTCCCCCCGGTGTCCCTGACGCTGCACGAGGAGTCCGTCGCCGCGCAGCTCCGCGCCTTCCGCGACCTGCTCTCCGACGACGCCCGCGCCGCGCTGCCGCCCACGTGGTTCGACGCGCCCGGGCAGCCCGGCGCCCTGTCCCGCCGGCTCCAGTGGCGTCAGTGGGTGGAGGACGCGGACCGCCTGCTCGCCGTGGTGGACCAACCGGCCGAGGAGCGCCGCCGCGCGCTGGCGGCCCTGGAGGCCCGGAAGGCCGGGGAGTCCTTCCGCCAGGAGGAGGCCCCGGCGGTGCGCCTGTCGCCGGAGGACCTGGAGGCGCTGGAGCTGCGCGCGCTGCGCTCCGAGGCCCTCATCGCCCTGGTGGAGGTCGACGTGGCCCGCGCGGAGAAGGGCCAGTGGCCGCGCGCGCTCCCCACGCGCACGACGTCGCTGGTGCTGGAGCCCGTGGACGAGACCCGGGTCAGCATCCGCTCGTGCATCCCGGGGATGATGCCCGACCCGCTGGTGGTGGAGGCGGACGGCTCGCTCCTGCTCCAGCACGTCCAGGACGTGCCCTGAGTCGGTGGCGCTGTAGCCGCGGCCGTCACGGATTGTGACGCCGGAGGACTCAGCCGCATCCACTCCACGCCTGCGGATGGCCAGACCCAGATGTGTCGGCTGAGCCCGTGCACGAACGCCTCGCCTTCACTCAGGCGAGCACCGCAAGTCAACGATGGCGCACCAATCCCTGCCATCATTACTCCCTGCAAAACAGACTCAAGGCATCATGCGGTCTGCACTGACGTGACAACAAAGCATGCCTTGAAGATCAACATCCTGGCTCAATCCAAGAGGTGTAGAAAAGGACCCAGCTCACGACACAGCACTTCCGTTGAGCCCTGCATCCCCATGCAGTGCAGCACCTGATGAGTGACGAGATTGCCAAAAGCCTGACATTCAAATTAGCATTTCCCTCCTCAATTCACAGGAGGGGGTATGTCACAGAAGAAGTCAAAGACTGTGGCGGGACGCAAGGCCCAGGCGAGAGAACCGGTCACGTTCATTGCACCGAGTTCCACTGGCCTTGTCGACGCCGCGGCGATAGACATGTTCGGGGTGCTCGATGCACTGCATCCCTTGGAAGGTGCCGTCAACGCGCTGGGCGCCGCGGGCATCAATGCCTTGGCGCCAACTGAGGGTACAGTCCAACTTCGACTCGTCTGGACCCATCCCTCGACCCCGGTTTTCATCCGCTACTTTGTCGACGGCAAGCACGCCGTCGGAGTCACCGGCAAGGGGGGCACCAACAGCGTCTCCATCAACTACGCTCCAGGCCAGAAAGTCAGCGCGTCATTGCGGTTTCTAGGGGAGGGGTGGAAGTTCAAGCTCTACGCATGGGTATCTGGCCAGGCTCCATCTCACGAGCCAGTGGAAGAGGGCACGGATCCGAGTGATGCCGCGAGCGACAACGTCATCGTCTTCAAGGTCAAGATCCCATGAAGTTGGCCTCCATGCACACGGTTCAGGTCGCGGCCACGCTTGTCCTCGCATTGAGCACCTTCTCCGCGGCCGCCCAGGACACCGCGTCCGCGTCATCAGCGGGGACACCGGTCCTGACGGACGAGGAACGACAGAGGTACGCGCCATTTGCGCTCGCCGCAGGCACGGACGAGGCAACGAAGCGCGGCTCCGAAGCCAACCCGGACCCATGGTCAGTGACGAATTCGACTCAGTTGTTCAGCCGCCCCACCTTCGGCGAGCTCTTCAAGGTGTCAGCGGAGACAACAGAGACAGGGAGCGCCTATCAGCTCAGTGGAGACGTCTGGAGCCTCTTCGACCCCTTCAAGAACCGTCCTTGGGGGACGTTGCAACTGAGCGGTTCGTACGCCCCCGACACGAAGGAGGCTTCGCTGGGCCTCAAGTTCAACTACAGCACGCGTGTCGCAGCACTTCTCTCCGACAAGGTGCTGGACACCATCCGTGAAAGAACGCAGGAGGCGGTCGATCAGTGCCTTGCATCCGCGAATGTAGGGAAGCGGGGCGTAACGATGACGGATGAAGAAGAGCAGGCCTTCAACAAGAGCCTGAAATATTGCGAAGACACATCTGGCACGCCCGTCGTCAACAAGGACCTCCAGGTCGCGTATGGCTTTCGCCCCAACTTCGCATTGGGCGTTGCCGCCGCCCATGACTTTGACACGGGCCGCTTCGCGAAGTTCGCTGTGAACGGGTCCATGGAAGTCCCGCTTGTCCAAGGCTTCTCGCTGATTCTCAACGGCGATGTCGCCAATGACCGTGTCGAGACTGGCGGCGGACGCGCATGGACACTGTCTGGAACAGGGGCAGTGAACTACACGACGCCAATCAAGCTGGAGTTGAGTGGTGCCTTCAAGCTCAAGGGTTGCCTCACCGACCCATGCGAGGCGGACGGGTCCAATTTCGAGTTCGGGCCTCGCATCGCCTACCCCGTGACGAAGGACACGGTCCTTGCGCTCAACTTGACCTGGAAGGACACAGGTGCGGGCCTCAGCGATGTCTTCTCCGGCCTCGCCCTCTCCCACAGCTTTGGTTTCGAGCCCTCTAAACAGAATTAGCAGGGGCTCAGGAAGAGGCCCTCAGGCATGCACGCGCGCTGGGGCCAGACGTGAAGGCGGATGATCCGCCACAGCGCTCCGACAGGTCCTGAGCTGGTGACGGCGGCGCCCTGGTGGGTCGCCCGCGCCCGCTTCACGTCCGGCCTCCCACGTGGGAGCGGCGATGTAGGATGCGGCCTTTCCGTGGACGTCGTGGGAGGGAGCCGTCATGTCGTGGAAGCTCGCGCTGCTGGATGAAGTGTCGAAGGTGCTGCCGGATGCGCCGCTCAAGGGCTCGGACATCCGCGTGGAATTGCCGACCGCCAGCTATGCGCTGCCCGCGGGACAGAAGCTGGGCTCCCTGACGTTCGCGTTCGACGTGTCCGCGCGCGGCTTCGTGGAGGGCTATGACGCCCCGGCGGACGTGGACGCGGCGGGCGTGGTGGGCGAGGCCCCCGGCGACGCGGCGACGCAGTTGGCGCCGGCGCTCGTCTACGGCGGCGACCAGGCGTGGCTGAAGTACGGCGTGGAGGCGCGCGTGAAGGCGGACGTCGGCGTCCCGCTGCCCTACGTGGCGCTCGCGGCCAACGGCGACGTGCGCGTGCTGCTGGCGGACTACCACCGGCACCCGCAGGACACGAAGGCGCGCGACGCGCTGAAGGCGGACGCGCCGAACCTGCGGCTGCCCCTGCTCACGTCGTCGCTGGACACGCTGGGCGTGGGGGACGCCATCGCCTTCCAGGCGCGCGGCGAGCTGTCCGTCACCGCGACGCTGGACTGGACGGACGTCTACACGTCCAACCTCCAGACGCTGACGAAGCTCCTGTCCGCCAGCACGATGGTCGCCTTCGAGGCCAAGGCGGGCGCCACCGTGTCCGCGAAGGTGAAGGTGGTGGACGACTACGCCGTCATCTTCTCCCGCCCCGAGCCCGGCCAGGTGCGCGTGCAGGTGAAGAAGGTGGTGGCGCGCGAGGCGGGCGTGACGGCCAGCCTGCACGTGGAGGCGAGCCTCACCGACCCGGCCGCCGTCGTCTCCCAGGTGGAGCACGTGCTCGAAGGGCTCCTGTCGGTGCCGCTGTCCGAGTTCGACGCCCTGATGACGAAGCTGGAAGCGCACACCCTGTCGGAGAACGAGACGAAGGTCCTGCGCATCATCCTGGACCGGCTGGGCTTCGGGGAGCTGGAGGCCAACACCACGGCGCTGCGCACGCAGTGGGAGAAGCTCCGCGCGGACGTGCGCGCGCGCGTCCAGGCCCTGGCCGAGTCCAAGTTCGAGGCGGGCTTCCGCTACGAGTACCTGCGCCTGCGCGAGCAGACCACGCTGCTGTCCACCGTGTGCACCGACGCCCAGGCCCGCGCCCTGCACCCGCTGCTGGTGTCCGGCCGGATGGACAGCGCGATGCAGCGCATGCAGGCCGAGGGCATGGCGCTGGAGCAGTGCCTGCTGAAGGAGGTCAACAAGGAGTCCAAGGCCTGGGGCTTCTCCCTGAAGCTGGGCAAGTGGGCGCTGGGCGGCAGCGACACGCGCGAGCTCACCCAGGTGGTGCAGCGCAACAGCCTGGAGAAGGAATCGCCCCAGCGCGTCTCCTTCCTGGGGGTGCGCAGCTACAAGGGCGCGCTGCTCACGCCGTACATGCACTGGACCGCGGACTTCAAGGCGGACATGGCGGAGTTCCGCAAGTCACCCACCGTGGCGGACTTCGACCTGGGGCTGTACCTGCTGCTGGCCCATGACGCGCGCAAGCTGTCGGAACACGACCTGCGCCAGGCCGTGGACGAGGCCATCGTCTGGGGCGCGCTGGACGACGCCGAGGAGGAGGAGGTCCTCCGGCGCATCCGCGACGCCTCCGGCGGCAGGGAGCTGGAGACGCGGGTGGAGCTGAAGCTGGACAACCGGACGCTGCGCGACGTCATCACCCACGCGGCGGACGCGGACGCCCCTGCCGCCTTCGCTCGCGCGCTGGGCCGGGCCCTGCCCTGGTACGGCGTGCCGTGCCGCGACCGGCCCGCCGTGCGGGAGCTCATCTACGCGCCCCTGTGGAAGGCCTACCTGGAGCAGAACTGGTCCGCCGCCGACGCCGCGAAGACGGCCGCCGCGAACCTGAAGAACCACCCGCTCGTCGGGCACTTCGCGTACACCGAGGGGCAGTTGGGCAACGGCATGCTGACGTTCGCGGAGGTCATCCAGAAGAACCCCGGCACCGTGTCCAAGTGGCGCGACCTGCGCGCGGGGCTGCTGGACCTGCGCAACAACGAGCAGCGCTCGCCGTCCGTCTTCAACGGCGCGTTCAAGGCGCTGTCCCAGTCGTGGGCGCAGTCCTTCCACCTGAAGGCCACGGGCGCGTTCTTCCTGGAGCTGGCGTCGCGCGGCGGCAACGGCCTGGCCACCGTGGAGCGCACCTTCACCGTGACGGTGCCGGGGACGGGCGCGAGCATCGTCTTCTCCAAGTCGCGGGCCTGACGGGCGCCTCCGCGTCCGTCCGTCCGCTTCCGCACGCTCCCGGGGCGTGCGGAGGCGGGCTTCCGTCCGGGCGGAGGCGCGAAGGTGACGCGGCGCATTGCCGCGCCACGGGGGCATCACTACATCCAGCTCCACACGCAGCACCTGCGCTGTAGGGGAGCCCCGGGAGATGATCGTCGGTCGGATGCTGTCCTGGCGGATCATCCTCCGCTACACGGGGCGCCCCGTCGTCGTCCACATCGCCATCGCGCTGGCCATCTCGCTGGGCTACGAGGCGCTGGACGCCAGGTGGCTGTCGGTGCCGGCGCTGCCGGTGACGCTGCTGGCCGCGGCGCTGGGCGTGCTGCTCGGCTTCCGCAACAACTCCGCCTACGAGCGCTGGTGGGAGGCGCGCACCCTCTGGGGCGGGCTGGTGAACGCGTCGCGGACGCTGGCCCGGCAGGTGCTCACCTTCCTGCCCGCGCCCCGCGCCCAGCGCAGCGACGGCACCCCGGAGACGCCCTCCGCCGCGTCCCGCCTGGTCCAGGTGGCCGTCCAGCCGGAGGGGCCCGCGCTGGCGCCCGCCTGGTCCAAGGTGGGTGACGGCGCGGTGCGCGACCAGTTCGGTCAGGCGCGCGACCTGCGCGGCCCGGGCGCGCCCCGCGCGAACCTGGCCACGTTCCTCCACCCGGGCGTGGAGTCTCCCCGGGGCATCCCCAGCATGTTCGAGGGCATCTCCGAGGACGCGCGCGAGCTCGTCTACGCGCAGATCGGCTTCGTGAACGCGCTGCGCTGCCACCTGCGGCGGCAGGACCCCTTCCCGGAAATCACCCCGTTCTTCCGCCCGTCCGTGCTGGAGGCGCTGCGCGTGGAGCAGAACGTGCCCGCCGCCATCCTCCTGTGGATGGGCACGCGCATGCGCCGCATCTATAGCGACATCGAACACCCGGAGAAGGTCTACATGCGCGTGTCGATGGACGAGACGCTCACGGAGCTGACCAACTACCTGGGCGCGTGCGAGCGCATCAAGAACACGCCCCTGCCCCGCCAGTACGACATCCTCCCGCACGCCATGGTGCGCGCCTACCTCACCATGCTGCCCCTGGGCGTCGTCGCGGACCTGGGCGTACTCACGCCGCTCGTCACCGCCATCATCGCGTTCCTCTTCATCGCCATGGACGCGGTGGGCCGGGACGTGGAGAACCCCTTCGAGGACGCCGTCAGCGACACGCCCATGACGGCGCTGTGCCGCACCATCGAGATCAACCTGCGGCAGATGCTGGGCGAGTCCGAGCTGCCCCCGCCCGTCCAGCCGAAGGAAGGCCTGCTGTACTGAGCGCCTACTCCGCGGCCGTCACCTCCACGGTGCCCAGCCCGTCCACGGTCAGCCGCACGTGGTCGCCGGGCTTCATCAGGTAGGCCGCGGTGGCCGCGCCGGACAGCACCAGGCTCCCCGCGGGCAGCACCTGTCCGCGCTCCGCGAGCAGCGCGCAGAGCTGGATGAGGGACACCACCGGGTCCCCGGAGATGGCGTCCGAGCGCGCCTCGCCCTCCACCCTGCCGTTCACCTCCATGCGCATCTGGAGCTTCGTCAGGTCCAGCTCGCGCGGGGCGCGCTCCAGGGCGCCCGGCACGAACAGCGACGACGACGCGTTGTCCGCCACCACGTCCGGCAGGCTGAAGTACTTGAAGCCCACGAAGCGCGAGTCCAGGACCTCCATGGCCGCGAAGACGGCGTCGCACGCGTCCAGCACCTCGTCGCGCGTCACGGTGCCCTTCAGCTCCTTGGACGTGCGGAAGGCGATTTCAGGCTCGATGCGCGGGTGGATGCCCGCGCCCACGCGCACCACGCCGCCCGGCTGTACGCGCATCCGGTCCGTGAGCACGCCGAAGATGGGCGAGCCCAGGTTCATCTGCTGGCGCTTCGCCTCCGACGTGAAGCCCATCTTCAGGCCCACCACCCGCTCGCCCTGGGCCTCGCGCAGCCGGATGCCCTCCGCCTGCACCGCGTAGCCGTCCGGCACGGTCAGGTTCGGGTGCGCGTGCGTCAGGGGCGGCACCTCCCGCCGCTCGCGCCGCGCCGCGTCCAGGATTCCAGCCAGGGCCGCTACATCCACAGTCGAGGTCATGCGCGAATCTTTTCCATGCCCGGCCCGCAATTCCACCAAGGATTCACCCGTGGAGCGGGTCCTGGAGGTGCTGGGCGCCAGACGGCCGCGCAAGCGAGCGCCATCCAACGCCGACTGTTCGGAATCCTGGAGGCGGCGGACGGCCGCGACATACATTGCCGCGTCTCCCTTCAGGAGGGCGCTGCCTTGGAGAAGGTCCTCAACTACGTCGGTGGCGAGCTGGTGCCCGCGGCGGGCGGCCAGTGGCTGGACAAGCCGGAGCCCGCGACGGGCCAGCGCTACGCGCACGTGCCGGACTCGCGTGAGGTGGACGTGCGGTCCGCCGTGGAGGCCGCGGGCCGGGCCTTCCCCGCGTGGTCCGCCCTGCCGGCCATCGAGCGCTCGCGCTACCTGCGCCGCATCGCGGGCCTCATCCACGAGCGCCTGGACGCCTTCGCGCGGGCGGAGTCCATCGACACGGGCAAGCCGCTCTCCGTGGCCCGCACGGTGGACATCCCGCGCAGCGTGCTCAACTTCGAGTTCTTCGCGGACGCGGCGACGCAGTTCTCCAGTGAAGCGCACCCCATGGACGGCGTGGCGCTCAACTACACGCTGCGCTCGCCGCTGGGCGTGGTGGGCTGCATCTCGCCGTGGAACCTGCCGCTGTACCTGCTCACGTGGAAGATCGCCCCCGCGCTGGCGGCCGGCAACTGCGTGGTGGCCAAGCCGTCGGAGGTGACGCCGATGACGGCCTTCCTCCTGTCGCAGGTGTGCCGCGACGCGGGGCTGCCGCCGGGCGTGCTCAACCTGGTGCACGGCCTGGGGCCCCACGTCGGCGGGCCGCTCACGCGCCACCCGGACGTGAGCGCCATCTCCTTCACCGGCAGCACGCGCACGGGCGCGGAGATCGCCCGCGTGGCCGCGCCCGCGTTCAAGAAGCTGTCCCTGGAGATGGGCGGCAAGAACCCCAACGTCATCTTCGCGGACTGCGACTTCGACGAGGCGCTGGCCACCACGCTGCGCTCGTCCTTCGCGAATCAAGGACAGATCTGCCTCTGCGGCCCGCGCATCTTCGTGCAGCGCTCGCTGTATCCGCGCTTCAAGGAAGCGCTGGTCGCGCGCACGAAGGCCCTCAAGGTGGGCGACCCGCTGGTGGAGGGCACGGACCAGGGCGCGCTGGTGTCGCGCGAGCACTTCGAGAAGGTGATGGGCTACATCGCGCTCGCGAAGCAGGAGGGCGGCCACGTCCTCACCGGCGGCCAGCGCGCGAGCGTGCCCGGCCGCTGCGCGAACGGCTGGTTCATCGAGCCCACCCTGGTGGAGGGCCTGGCGCCCACGTGCCGCACGAACCAGGAGGAGATCTTCGGCCCGGTGGCCACGCTCATGCCCTTCGACGACGAGGAGGAGGTGCTGTCCTGGGCCAACTCCACGCGCTACGGCCTGGCCGGCAGCGTGTGGACGAAGGACCTGGCGCGCGCGCACCGGTTCGCGGCCCGGCTGCACAGCGGCATCGTCTGGGTGAACACCTGGATGCTGCGCGACCTGCGCACGCCGTTTGGCGGGGTGAAGGAGTCCGGCGTGGGCCGCGAGGGCGGCTGGGACGCGCTGCGCTTCTTCACCGAGCCCAAGAACGTCTGCATCAAGCTTTGAGCGGGGAGAGCGACACGTGAGCGCTGGCGAGCGGATCGATTCGAAGAAGGCCCCGGAGCCGGTGGGGCTCTACCCCCACGCGCGCCGCGTGGGGAATCTGTTGTTCCTGTCCGGCGTGGGCCCGCGCGAGCGCGGCAGCAAGGCCATCCCGGGCGTGGAGCTGGACGCGGCGGGCAACATCGTCTCGTACGACATCGAGACGCAAGTCCACTCCGTGTTCCGCAACGTGCGCTACATCCTGGAGGACGCGGGCTCGTCGTGGGAGCGGCTGGTGGACGTGACGGTGTACCTCACGGACATGAAGCGGGACTTCCCCACGTACAACCGGCTGTGGGCGGAGTACTTCAAGGACAACCCGCCGTGCCGCACCACGCTGGAGATCAACGCGCTGCCCACGCCCATCGCGATTGAGCTCAAGTGCATCGCCACCATTGGAGACGTGTGACATGGGCCGACTGACCCCCATCAACTTCAAGAAGTGGATCGACGAGCACCGCCCCCTGCTCAAGCCGCCCGTGGGCAACCAGCAGGTGTGGGCGGACCGGGACTTCATGGTCACGGTGGTGGGCGGGCCCAACTCGCGCACGGACTTCCACGTCAACGAGGGCGAGGAGTTCTTCTACCAACTGGAGGGCGACATCACCCTGCGCGTCATCGACGAGGGGCAGGTGCGGGACATCCCCATCCGCGAGGGCGAAATCTTCCTGTTGCCGCCCAAGGTGCCTCACTCGCCGCAGCGCCCCCCGAACACCATCGGCCTGGTGCTGGAGCGCCGCCGCCAGCCGCAGGAGCTGGACTCCTTCCTGTGGCTGTGCCCGAAGTGCGGCGAGAAGCTCTATGAGGAGTCGCTGCACGTCACCAACCTGGTGACGCAGCTCCCGCCGGTGTTCGAGCACTTCTACGGCAACCCGGAGCACTGCACCTGCAAGCAGTGCGGCACGAAGGTGACGCGGGGTGGTGCGCCCCAGTGAAGGTCGACATCCACACGCACCTCCTCCCCCCGGAGCTCCCCCGCTTCGCCGAGCGCTTCGGCTACGGCGGCTTCATCACGCTGGACCACCACGCGCCCTGCCGCGCGCGGATGCTGCGGGATGACGGGAAGTTCTTCCGCGAGATCGAAAGCAACTGCTGGGACCCGAAGCAGCGCGTCGTGGAGTGCGACGCGCACGGCGTCCAGGTGCAGGTGCTGTCCACGGTGCCGGTGCTGTTCAGCTACTGGGCGAAGCCCCAGGACGGCCTGGAGGTGGCGCGCTTCCTCAACGACCACCTGGCCGGCGCGGTGGCGACGGCGCCCCGGCGCTTCGTGGGGCTGGGCACGGTGCCGCTCCAATCCACCGACCTGGCGGTCAAGGAACTGGAGCGCTGCGTGCGCACGCTGGGGTTCGCGGGCGTGCAGATTGGCAGCCACGTCAATGACCTGAACCTGTCCGACCCCGCCCTCTTCCCCTTCTTCCAGGCGGCGAGCGATCTGGGCGCGGCCGTCTTCGTGCACCCGTGGGACATGATGGGTGAGGCGAAGATGACGAAGTACTGGCTGCCGTGGCTGGTGGGGATGCCGGCGGAGGTGTCGCTGGCCATCTGCTCGCTCATCTTCGGCGGGGTGATGGAGCGGCTGCCGAAGCTGCGGTTGGCCTTCGCGCACGGCGGCGGCGCGTTCCCCGGCACGCTGGGCCGCATCCAGCACGGCTTCGAGGTCCGCCCGGATCTGGTGGCGGTGGACAACCCCGTCGCGCCGCGCGACTACCTGGGACGGTTCTGGGTGGACTCGCTGGTGCACGACGCGGAGACGTTGCGCGGCATCGTGAAGCTGTTCGGCGCGGACAAGGTGGCGCTGGGCAGTGACTATCCCTTCCCGCTGGGCGAGGAGCGGCCCGGCACGCTCATCGAGTCGCTGACGGACCTGGCGCCTTCCGTGCGCGAGCGGCTGCTCTCCCGCAATGCCCTGGAGTGGCTGGGGCGCTCGCACGAGGACTTCGCACCATGACGGCCCCTGTCTACGAGAACACCGATGTGTTCGCCTACGGCCTGGACGCGGCGGATCCGCTGAGGCCCCTGCGCGACGAGTTCCTCTTCCCGCCCGCCCCTTCCGGCGCGCCGGCCATCTACCTGGCGGGCAATTCGCTGGGGCTGCAGCCGCGCAAGGCGCGCAAGTACGTGCAGATGGAGATGGAGGACTGGGAGCGGCTGGGCGTGGAGGGCCACGTGCACGGCCGCCACCCGTGGCTGCCCTACCACGAGCAGCTCACCGACATGGTGGCGCGGGTGGTGGGCGCGCAGCCCCTTGAAGTCGTGGTGATGAACACCCTGTCGGTGAACCTGCACCTGATGATGGTGTCGTTCTACCGGCCCACGCGCGAGCGCTTCAAAATCCTCATCGAAGGCGGCGCCTTCCCGTCGGACCAGTACGCGGTGGCGTCGCAGGCGCGCTTCCACGGCTACGACCCGAAGGAGGCCATCGTCCGGCTGATGCCCCGCGAGGGCGAGGACACGCTGCGCCCCGAGGACATCCTGGAGGCCATCGAGCGGCACGGGAAGGAGCTCGCGCTGGTGATGCTGGGCAGCGTGAACTACCTCACCGGGCAGGCGTTCGACCTGAGGGAGATCACGCGCGTGGCGCACGCGCAGGGCTGCAAGGTGGGCTTCGACCTGGCGCACGCGGCGGGCAACCTGAAGCTGTCGCTGCACGACGACGGGCCGGACTTCGCGGTGTGGTGTTCGTACAAGTACCTCAACGGCGGACCGGGCAGCCTGGGCGGCGTGTTCGTGCACGAGCGCCACGCGCACTCGCCGGAGCTGCCGCGCTTCGAGGGCTGGTGGGGGCACAACAAGGCCACGCGCTTCGAGATGGGCCCCACCTTCGACCCGCTGCCGGGCGCGGAGGGGTGGCAGTTGTCCAACCCACCCATCTTCCAGTTGGCGGCGCTGCGCTCGTCGCTGGAGCTGTTCGACAAGGCGACGATGGCGGCCCTGCGCGCGAAGAGCGACCAGTTGACGGGCTACCTGGAGTTCCTCCTGGACCGGCTGCCCGCGGGGTACGTCACCATCACCACGCCGCGCGACCTGAAGCAGCGCGGGGCGCAGTTGTCCCTGCGCTTCAAGGGCGAGCCGAAGCGGCTGCTCCAGCGGCTGTCCGCGGCCGGCATCATCTGCGACTTCCGCGAGCCGGACATCATCCGCGCCGCGCCCACGCCCCTCTACAACACGTACCTGGACGTCTTCCGCTTCGTGAAGGCGCTGGAGGCCCATGCCCTCGAATGAGTCGAAGCTGACGGTGGTGGGAGCGGGCCTGGTGGGCTCGCTGCTCTCGCTGTACCTGGCCCGCAGGGGCCACACGGTGGAGGTGCTGGAGCGCCGGGCGGACATGCGCCGTGAGACGCTGGACGCGGGGCGCTCCATCAACCTGGCCATCTCCACGCGCGGCCTGCACGCCTTGCGGCAGGTGGGCCTGGAGGAGGAGGCGCTGAAGCACGCCATCCCCATGCGCGGGCGGGTCATCCACCCGGTGAAGGGCGAGCTGGCCTTCCAGCCGTATGGGAAGGACGACTCGCAGCACATCAATTCCATCTCGCGCGGCTGGCTGAACAAGTTCCTGATGACGCAGGCGGAAGGGACGGGCCGCGTGTCCATCCGCTTCCGTCAACGGGTGACGGAGGCAAATCCGGCGGCGGGGCTGCTCACGGTGCTGGATGAGGCCACGGGCGTGACGCGGGAGGTGCGCGACGCGGTGGTGTTCGGCACGGACGGCTCGGGTTCGGCGGTGCGGGAGGCGCTGCAATCCCAGACGGACTCGCAGACGCTGGGGCATGGCTACAAGGAGCTGACGATTCCGCCGGGCGAGGGCGGGCGCTTCCAGATGGAGAAGCACGCGCTGCACATCTGGCCGCGCGGCACGTTCATGCTCATCGCGCTGCCGAATGAAGACGGCAGCTTCACGTGCACGCTGTTCCTGCCGTGGGAGGGGCCGGTGAGCTTCGCGACGCTCCAGACGCCCGCCGCGCTGGAGGCGTTCTTCCAGGAGCAGTTCCCGGACGCGAAGGCGCTGATTCCCGGGCTGGTGGAGGAGTTCTTCTCCCGACCCACCGGGCACATGGTGACGGTGAAGTGCGCGCCGTGGCACGCGGGCGGGCGCACGCTGCTCTTGGGAGACGCGGCGCACGCCATCGTGCCGTTCTACGGCCAGGGGATGAACTGCGGCTTCGAGGACTGCGTGGTGCTGGACGCGCTCCTGTCGAAGCAGGCGGACTGGGCCGCGGCGTTCGGTGAGTTCGAGCGGCTTCGCAAGACGAACGCGGACGCCATCGCGGACATGGCGGTGGAGAACTTCATCGAGATGCGCGACAGCACGGCGGATCCGCGCTTCCTCCTGGAGAAGGGCGTGGAGAAGGTGCTGCTCAACGCGTTCCCGGGCGAGTTCGTCAGCCGCTACACGCTGGTGAGCTTCAGCCGGGTGCCCTACCGGCTGGCGTACGGCGTGGGCGCCATCGCGGGCGGCATCGTGGCGGAGCTGGCGAAGGACTTGAAGCGGCCGGACGACGTGGACCTGGACCGGGCGGCGAAGCTGATTCGCGGCCGGCTGACCCCTTTCATGGAGGAGCACGCGGATGGATTTCGGCTTGAAGGGTAGGCGGGCGCTGGTGACGGGCGCGTCCTCGGGGCTGGGGCGCGCCATCGCGGACACGCTGGTGAAGGAGCGCGCGACGGTGGCGGTGTCCTCGCGAGGCGGGGAGAAGCTCCAGAAGGCGGCGAAGGAGCTGGGCGCGGCGCTCGCGGTGCCGTGTGACTTGACTCAGGCCGGAGCCGCGCGCGGGCTGGTGCGTGAAGTCACGCAGAAGCTGGGCGGCCTGGACGTGCTGGTGGTGAACGCGGGGGGCCCGCCGTCCGGAGGCTTCGAGGCCATCACGGTGGAGCAATGGCAGACAGGGTTCCAGAGCCTGTGGCTGGCCACGGTGGATGCGATCCAGGAAGCGCTGCCGGGCATGAAGGCACAGGGCTGGGGCCGCATCGTGCTGGTGACGTCCACGGCGGCGCGCGAGGCGATGAACAACCTCACGGTGTCCAACGGCCTGCGTGCGGGGCTGCTGGGATTGGTGAAGAGCCTGAGCAACGAAGTGGCGCCGTATGGAATCACGGTGAACGCGGCGCTGCCGGGCTACCACGCGACGGACCGGATGAAGGACCTGGGCCTGTCCGACGAGAAGGTGGCGCCGAACATCCCCGCGAGGCGGCTGGGAAGGCCGGAGGAGTTCGCGGCGCTGGTGACGTTCCTGGCGTCGGAGCCGGCCGCGTACATCAGCGGCCAGTCCATCGCGTGTGACGGTGGAGCACTGCGGGGCTTCTAGGCCACGGCTCACATCGCGGCGTAGCTCAGCGGACAGCCCGCCCCCTGAGACGATGGAGCTTTGGAAGGGCTTTGAAGTGACGTCGGTGGCCTTCCGGGGGGAAGGCCATGGACGCGACGAGTCGGGCGGCATGCTTGGGACTGGCGTGGCTGCTCACGGGCTGTGCGACAGGAGCGGGCACCGCGCTTGATGGGGCCATCCTTGGCTCGCGTGTCAGGCAGAAGTGTCACCCGGCAACCCTCCGCCTCAAGTCCGAGCCCAGGAAGCCATGACACCTTCCGCGAATGACCTGCTCGCGATTGCTCGTCGCTACTGGGGCTCCGACCAGGCCTATGTCTTCCGTCAGGAGCGCACTGCCGAGGATCTTCGCTACGAGGCACTGTGGGAGGAGAAGAATTCGGAGAGGCCCCGCTGGGGGGCGCTGCTCCGGGAGCTCAGAAAGGAGCTTCCTGATTGCAAGGTGTGGGACTACACGCCGCCCCTGGCGAACCCCAGCTTTGGCGCGCTCGTCTATCCCCCCTACGAGCGCATCATGAGCCGACCTCAGTTCATCTGGACCGTCGCCGGGTATCTCAGCATCCTGGCCCCGGTCTACACGGTGCACTGCGTTCGGCATCAGTACCTGGGCAAGCGCTGCCTGGACTCCAAGGTGTTCCTGGGTCCCATTTCCATGGAGCTGCGAGGCATCGCGGAGGTCGTCGCGCAGCGCATTGAGGCGAACTACGGCGCCACCGCGCTGCCGCTCGAAGTCGCGCAGACGCCCGTCCCCCTCTACGTCAACTTCATGAAGCCGCCGGAGACCACGCTCTTCCACGCGCTCTTCACTTCGGAGCCCTGGAACATCCCTGACGCAGCGGGCCAGCCATTTTCCATTCTGACGGCAAAGTCTTTGTGATTTGGGCTGGTGGATTTCTCACGTTTTGCGACAAAGTTCGCCCCCTTCGCCGGGAGGGGCGCAGACGTGTCCAGACGAATCCGTTTCATCCGTGGGCTGTGGCTCATGGCCGTGTTGTGGGGCGCCGGGGCCTGGGCCCAGGGCAACTCGGTCATCACCGGGACCCTGAAGAACGCGCTCGACAAGCAGCCCCTGGTGGACGTCGTGGTCACCGCCACCTCGGCCCAGCTTCAGGGCGAGCGCACCGTGCTCACCGACAAGAGCGGCCTGTACCGCATCCCCCAGCTCCCGCCGGGCACGTACACCCTGCGCTTCGAGGCCCAGGGCTATCAGCCCTATGCCCGCGACGGCATCCTGCTGCGAATCGACCGCACCATCCGCTTCAACGCGGAGCTGGCGCCGGACACCCTGAGCTCCGACATCGAGGTCGTCGGCTCGCCGCCGACCCTGGACGTGGGCTCCAGCGCCGCGGGCGTCACCGTGGACCAGGACTTCATCCGCAACATCGCCGTCATCCGCCCCGGCACCAAGGGCTCCGCGTCCCGCTCCTTCGAAGGCCTGGCCGAACTGGCCCCCGGCGCCACCGAGGACCGCTACGGCGTGAGCATCAGCGGCAGTTCCTCACCTGAGAGCCAGTACGTCGTGGACGGCCTGTCCGTGAACGACCCCGGCGTGGGCACGCTGGGCACGCCCCTGTCCGTGGAGTTCGTCAAGGAGGTCAACGTCATCACCGGCGGCTACATGCCGGAGTACGGCCGCTCCACCGGCGGCGTGCTCAACGTCGTCACCAAGTCCGGCTCCAACGAGTTCCACGGCTCCGTGTTCGCCAACTACGCGCCCGGCGCGTTCCAGACCTCCGGCAAGGAAATCCTGCGCGAGGGCAGCGTCATCTCCGCGCAGGGCAGCGCCCACAACCTGGGCGACTTCGGCTTCGACCTGGGCGGCCCCCTGCTCCAGGACAAGCTCTGGTTCTACGTGGGCGTCGCGCCGTCCTTCAATCGCATCCAGGTGGACCGCCAGCTCAGCAGCTACGAGCTGTGCACGGAGGTGGACCCCGCCAACGGCTGCGCCGCCGTGGGCGCGCGCCGCAAGGACCCCACCACCGGCTTCTCCCAGGTGACGCCCATCGACGGCAGCCGCACCAGCCGCTTCGCCGACGAGCGCAGCGTGCAGTACCTGGGCAAGCTCACCTACAACTTCAACCCGGACCACAGCCTGTCCGTGTCCGTGTTCGGCACGCCGCGCTCCTCCGGCGGCAGCGGCAAGTACTCCTTCAGCGACGACGGCGAGCCGGAGGTGTGCACCAGCCTGTCGTGCACCGCCTTCGTGCAGGGCGCGTATGAGGCCATCGCCACCCGCCGCAGCAACAGCGCCATGGACATCGTCGCCAAGCAGGCGTCGTCCTTCTTCGACAAGAAGCTGCTCGTGGACGCGACGCTCGGCTGGCACCACCAGGCGGACTCCATCCTCCCGTCGGACGGCTCCGGCCTGGGCTCCGGCGAGGGCCTGTCCGCGAAGCCCAACATCGCCTGGCGCCGCACCCGCAACCCCGGCTACCACACCATCAACGAGTTCGAGACGCTCCCCTCCGAGGACGCCTGCGGCACCACGCCCGAGGAGCAGCGGCTGCGCTGCCCGGTGACGGCCTACTCCACCGGCGGCCCCGGCACCATCAGCGTCCAGCGGCTGGACCGCGTGCAGGGCAAGGTGATGGGCACGTACCTGCTGGAGGCCCTGGGCCACCACATCCTCAAGGCCGGCGCGGACATCGAACGGATGAGCTTCTACAACAAGCGCGCGCGCACCGGCCTGACGCCCTGGCAGGAGTGCACCGGCGGCGACTGCTTCTTCAGCCTCAACCAGTACGGCTACCTCCAGGGGCCGGACCTCCCGGTGTTCCTGCCCAACAAGGAAGGCACCTCCACGTCCACCACCGTGGGCGGCTTCATCCAGGACAGTTGGTCCGTCCTGGACAAGGTCACCGTCAACGTGGGCCTGCGCTACGACGTGCAGACCATCTACGGCCTGGACGGCGAGGTGGGCCTGCACCTGCCCAACCAGTGGTCCCCGCGCCTGGGCGTCATCTACGACCCGACGCAGAGCGGCCGCGCCAAGCTCTTCGCCAACTTCGCGCGCTTCTTCGAGAACGTCCCCCTGGACATGGCGGACCTGTCCTTCCCGCAGCAGCAGTTGCTCTCCGCCACCTACGACTCGCCTCCGTGCGTTCCCTCGCGGGAGGATTCGCTGCTGGGGGACTGCACCCAGAACGCCAACCGCCAGCCCATTGGCAACCGCGAGAGCCCCAACCAGTTGTGGGACGCGCAGGGCGGAGACCGCGTGCCGGTGGACCCCCAGATTCGCGCCCAGTCCGCGGACGAGTTCGTGGTGGGCGGTGAGTACGAGCTCTTCACCGCGAGCCGCCTGGGCGCCACGTACACCCGGCGCTACCTCAACGACGTCATCGAGGACATGAGCCGCGACGACGGCAGCACCTTCTTCCTGGGCAACCCGGGCAAGGGCTACTCCACGGACTTCCCGCTGGCCCGGCGCGAGTACGACGCGGTCAACCTCTACTTCCAGCGCGCCTTCACCAACGGGTGGCTGGCCCAGGCCAGCTACACCTGGTCCACCCTGCGCGGGAACTACTCCGGCCTGTTCCGCGCGGACACCGGCCAGCTCTCCCCCAACCTCACGCGCGACTTCGACCTGGTGTCGCTCACCGTCAACCGCGAGGGCCAGCTCCCCGGGGACCGCACGCACTCCTTCAAGGTGTTCGCCGCGAAGGAGCTGGTGCTGGGGCCTCGCACCAGCATCAACGTGGGCGGCAACTACCGGGCGCGCTCCGGCGCGCCGCTCAACTACCTGGGCGCGCACCCGCGCCGCAGCGGCTCGGAGACGTTCATCCTGCCGCGCGGCAGCGCGGGCCGGCTGCCCTGGGTGCACGGCGTGGACGGGCACCTGGGCCTCAACCAGCGGCTGGTGAAGGACTACGTCCTCACGGTGTCCCTGGACGTGTTCAACCTCTTCAATTTCCAGCAGTACACGGACGTGGACCAGACCTTCACCACCACGCGCGTGTACGCCATCGAGCAGGGCGGCAAGCCGGACGACCTCACCGCCTGCCTCGGCGAGAACAACCCCAACTGCAAGGTCATCTCCACCGCCACGGGGCTGCCCATCGGCGTGCAGGACATCAACCCCAACTTCAAGCGGCCCACCGCCTACCAGGCCCCGCGCTCCATCCGCCTGGGCGCGAAGCTCAGCTTCTAGGCCCAAGCCCATGAGGACTCCCGCGATGAAGCTTCGTTGGATGGCAGTGAGTGCAGGGCTCGCGGCGGCGGCCGTCGCCGTGGGCGCGTGCGGCAGTGAACCGGAGCCCGAGTGCGTCGTGGCCCGCGCCGTGTCGGACGGCTCCACCGGCTCGTTCGCCGCGACGTACCAGCTCAAGACCGGGCAGAACCCGGACACGGTCTGCGCGCGGCTCAAGCCGGAGCCGCTGGGGCTGCAGAAGTTCTTCAGCCCGGACCCGTCCGCGCCCGACACCGTGGGCGTGCGCAGCGCGCGGCTGGGCAAGCTGATGGAGGACTTCGCGTCCCGGCTGACGGAGGACTCGAAGGCGTCCGCCACCGCGGTGGGGCCGTTCGCCTCCGCGACGCCGGGGGCGGACCACTTCTGCTCGGTGCCGGACCTGACGCCCACGCGGCTGGAGGTGCCCGCGTCCACGGCGGCGGACGGCGGAGTGCTGCCCGCGCAGGACTTCGGCTACACGTGGAGCAACCTGCGCATCTACAACACGCCGGAGATTCCGGGCACGCAGTTCACCGCGGACCTGGTCTACGCGGAGAACGGCTGCAGCGCCGAGTACGCCGTGAAGGGCATCTGGCCGGTGGTGAAGTGCCAGAACAGCAAGACGAAGCTGCCGGACGACGCGCTGTGCGACCCGTACGCGGACTACGACGCGGGGCGGCTGCGCGGCTCCGGCATCAACCCGCTGTTCCCCGTGAAGTGCGACCCGGACGCGCTCATCTGCGTGCTCACGGGTGAGGTGCCGTCGGCGCCGTGAGGCCGTGGCTTCCGGGGCGCAGCGCCTGCGGCAGGTCCCGGAAGTCCCTCACCAGCCAGTCCGGCCGCTCCCGCGCCAGGACCTCGCGCGGGAACGACGTGGCGACGGCGACACACGCCGCGCCCGCGGCCCGCGCGGCCTGGAGCCCCGCCACCGCGTCCTCGAACACCACGCAGGCGTGCGGCGGGACGCCCAGCGCGGCGGAGGCCTTGAGGTACACCTCCGGATCCGGCTTGCCCCGCGACACGTCCGTGGACGTCACCCGCACGGGGAACAGGTGCTCCAGCCCCACGCGCGCCAGGGCCCGCTCCGCGTTGCGCGCCAGGGCGCTCGTGCCCAGGGCCCAGGGCACGCCCGCCTGCTTCAGGGACATCAGGTAGGCGCCCACGCCGGGCACGGCGGACAGGGGCTCGTGGTCGAGCAGCCGGTGGAAGGCCCGCTCCCGGTCCTCGGTGAGCGCGGCCACCTCCTCGTCACCCAACCGCGCGCCGAACCACGCGCGCAGCGTCTCCCCGGCCCGCCGGCCGTTGGTGGCGAGCAACTGCTCGCGCGTGGGCACGTAGCCCCGCTCGCGGGCGAACTCCGTCCAGACGCGGTAGTGCAGCTCGGTCGTGTCGATGACGACGCCATCCAGGTCGAAGAGGACGGCGCCGAAGACGGTGATGTTCGAGGTCGATGGAGTCATGGAGGTCGCGCTCTCTCGAAAATCCACACGGCACGCGTCACAAAGCTATTCATCGGACGGGGCGCGGGCGTGGCTTGCGCCCCTGCCGTCCGTGCCCGGCTTGCGAGCAGCCGTGGGGTCGGTTTCAGGGGAACGCCGCCTGCCAGGCCCCGGGGCAGCCAGCCCGTTGTAGGCTGCCGGGGACGTCCATGCCGCCCAAGAACCCCACGGATTTCTCCACGACCGCCGTCCGCACGCAGGGCACGCCGTCACAGGCCGCCCAGGTGGTGCCGGCGTTGACGCTCATTGGCCATGCCCAGCCCCAGCGCATCGGGGAGCGGCTGCTGCTGGACGGGCTGCTGTCCGCGGAGCGCGCGGTGGCGCTGTCGCGCAACGCGCCGGACTTCAGCCGCCCGGGCGCGGTGCTGGCGCTGCCCCTGGGCGACCCGTTCCTCAGCCGCACGCCGGTGCGCTTCGAGGCGGGGCCGGACGGCGGCGTGCGGCTGCGGGTGCCGGAGGGCGGGACGCCGGTGTGGGTAGGCGGCGAGCCGGTGCGCGGCGGGCGGGAGTTCCCCGCGCGGGCGCTGGTGGCGGGCGTGCCGCTGGTGCTCGCCGGGCGCGTGGCGCTGCTGCTGCACCAGGCCACCGTGCGCGGCGGGGGTGCCCCGACGGAGCTGGCGGGGCTGGGCATGGTGGGCGACAGCGAGGGCATCGTCCGCGTGCGCGAGGACGTGCTGCGCGTGGCCGACCTCCAGGTGCCCGTGCTGGTGCGGGGCGAGACGGGCACGGGCAAGGAGCTGGTGGCCCAGGCGCTCCATGAGCGGAGCCCGCGCCGCGCGGGCCCCTTCGTCAGCGTCAACCTGGGCGCCCTGGCCAAGGACCTCATCGCGGCGGAGCTGTTCGGCGCGGTGCGGGGCGCGTTCACCGGCGCCGCGCGCGACCGGGAGGGCTTCTTCCGCGCCGCCCACGGCGGCACGCTGTTCCTGGATGAAGTCGCGGAGGCGCCCCCGGAGGTCCAGGCGGCGCTCCTGCGCGTGCTGGAGACCCAGGAGGTCTATCCCGTGGGCGCGCAGAGCCCGGTGCGCGTGGACGTGCGGCTCGTCACCGCCACGGACGCGGACCTGGAGGCGCGCATCCGCGACGGCCACTTCAAGGCCCCGCTGCTGCACCGGCTGGCGGGCTTCGAAATCACCGTGCCCCCGCTGCGCGAGCGCCGCGAGGACATCGCGCCGCTGTTCCTCCACTTCGCGCGCCAGGAGCTGGAGTCCACGGGCGAGGCGGGGCGGCTGAGCTCCTCGGACGCAAGGGCGGAGCCGTGGCTGCCCGCGTCGCTCGCCGCGCGGCTGGTGCGCTCCGCGTGGCCCGGCAACGTGCGGCAGCTTCGCAACATCGCGCGGCAGCTCGTGATTGGGAGCCGGGGGCTGCCGGGGCTGCGCGTGGATGCGCGGCTGGAGCAGTCGCTGGACGCGGACGCGCTCCCCATCCCCGGCCAGCCCCTGACGGAGCAGGCGCCCTCCCCTGCCTCGGAGGACACGCCCGCGCCTTCGGAGACGCGCGCCCCCGCGCGGCGCAAGCCTTCGGAGGTGAGCGAGCAGGAGGTGCTGGAGGCCCTGCGCGCCTGTGCTTGGGACTTGAAGGCCACGGCGGACTGGCTGGGCATCCCGCGCTCCTCCGTGTACGTGCTCATCGACAAGAGTTCGCTCTTGCGGACCGCGCGCGACCTGAGCCCGGAGGAGATCACCCGCTGCTTCCACGAGTGCGAGGGTGACCTGGACCGCATGGTGCAGAAGCTGGAGGTCTCCCGCCGCGCGCTCCAGCGCCGGGTGCGTGAGCTGGGATTGGACGCGAGCTGAGCTGGTACGGTGTCTGCAATGGCAGCGGGCACCATGACCAACACCCTCACCATCGACGTCTCCACGACCCCTGTCAGCTACAACCCCAGCCCGGATGTGAAGCACGGCGACGCGGTGGTCTTCACGCTGGGCAACGCGCTCAACGCCACGGCCACCGTGTCGTTCCCCAATGGCACCTGCCTCACCACGTCCGGCCCGTACACGCTGGGCGGCGCGACGATGGCGACCGCGCCCCTGACCGTCGCCCTGACGGCCGCGCGCGGGGTCTATGCCTTCGACGTGGACTTCAACAACGGCCAGGAGTCCCAGGCGCGCAAGGGCCACGAGTGGGACCGGAAGAACGGCGGCATCGACGTGAGCAGCGACCCGCCGAAGGAGCCGCGCCGGTAGGCGCCGGACACGTCAGCTCCCGGGCGGTGACGTGTCACGGACGCGTCCGGGAGCGCGCGGGCGTGAAACATCCGGGGGGCGCTCCGGGAAATGCATGTTGGTACAGGGGCTGCAATGCTGTGCGGACCTATGGCCACCATCACAGTCGACCTCTCCACGGATCCCATCAGCTACAGCCCCGGCCCGGAAGTGAAACACGGTGACACGGTTGTCTTCTCGATGGGCAGCTACCCTGCCTCCTACACCGCCACCGTCACGTTCCCCTCCGGGAACTGCCTCACCGTCTCCGCCACGAACCCGTACCCGTACGAGCTCGGGGGGACCCACGCGCTGGTGACCTCCCCGCTGACCGTCTCGGTGACGGCGTTGAAGCGGATCTACGCGTTCGACGCGACCATCGACGACGGGTCGAGCACCCGGAGCGAGGCCAAGGTCGGTCCCATCGAGCTGGACCGGAAGAACGGCGGCATCGACGTGACCAGCGACCCGCCGAAGGAGCTGCTCCGGTAGGGCACCGGACACGTCAGCCCCGGGCCGCGTCCTGTCATTGACGCGTCCGGGGCTGCACTGCGGTGCGCGCCCATGGACTTCAGGGCGCGGGGGCGTCAGCCACAGACTCCCCGGACGGAGCGCGGGCCCCGTCGAGGAGTGACCGCAGGCCGTCCCGCACCTCGCGCGCATGGAGCCACCGGGGACGGGCCGTCACCACCGCGTCGGCCAGCTCCAGCCCCCGCTTCAGCCCGGCCGCGGCGTCCTGCCCCTCCTGGATGCGCCACCGCGCCCAAGCGCCGTGGAGCTCCGCCGCCGCGAGCCGGTACTCCAGCCTCGGGTCGAGCCTCATCGCTTCATCAAAGGCCTGCGCCGCGCGCGTGAACTCGCCTGCCGCGCCGTGGCCCTTCGCCATCCAGCGCGCACGCACGCCCGAGGCTTCCGCGAGGTAGCGCCAGGCATTGCCTAGGCGCGGGTTCAGCTCTCGAGCCTGGTTCAGCGCCGCCTCCGCCTTCGTGAGGTCCGCCGCCGGGTCTCGCGCTTGCGACAGCGTCCACGTTGCCTGCCGCACCCAGGCCTTGCCCAGGTTCGCCAGCAGGTCCGCGTCGTCCGGCAGCCGCTTCAGCGCCTGCGTGTAGTCATCCACCGCGGCGCGCAGCGCGGCGCTCGGGTCCTCGCCCTTCGCGAGCTGGAGCTCCGCGTGGAAGACCTCCCACTCGCCCAGGTTGTTGAAGGCGAAGCCCTGCGTGGGCGCCAGGGCGCGGGCCTTCTCGAAGGACGCCTTCGCCTCGTCGAGCAGGGCCCTCGTGTCGCCGCCCTCCTCCGCGCGCAGCTCCGCCTGCCAGAACACCGCGGAGCCCAGCGCGTTGTGGAGCGCGGGCTGCTTCGCGTTGAGCGCCAGCCCCTGCCGGTACAGCGCCAGGGCGCGCTCCAGGTCCACGCTCACGTCCTCGCCCTTCAGGTAGCGGGCCCGCGCGAGCTGCTCCGCCACCTCCGCGCCGTTGAAGCACGCGCCGAAGTTGTCCGGGTTGAGGGACAGGGCCCGCGTCAGCGCGCTGTTCGCGCGGCGCAGGTCGCCCGTCGCATCCGGCGCGTTCCGGGCATCCGCCCGCTTGCGGTACGCCACACCCAGGTTGATCCACGAGAACGGCTGCTGCTCGCTCAACTGGAGCGCCGCCTGGTACTCGGCGATGGCCTTGTCCAACAGCGGCACCACGTCCCCGCCGCGCGCGGCCTCCGCGTCCGCCTGCCCCTGCCACGCGAGGCCCAGGTTGGCGTGGAACGCGTAGTCGCGGTCCTCCGGGCGCAGTTGTTCGAACGAGGCGATCGCGAGCTTCAACTGCCCTCGCGGGTCCTCCCCGTGCAGTTGCTGGTAGCGCGCCCACTGGCGGTGCGTCAGGGCCCGCTCCAGCGGGATGCGGTCGCTCGGCGTGGCCACGGCCTCCGCGGTGCGCAGCGCGGCCAGGGACTTCTCCAGCAGCGCCTCCACGCCCTCCCCGCCCTGGTTCGTGCGCTGCTCCGCGAGCCGGCGGTGGAAGCGCGACACCAGCACCAGCGAGCGGGCGTGGTCCGGCGCGGCGGCGAGCGCGTGCGACAGCGCCTCCAGGCCCCGCTCGTAGTGCGGCAGCACGTTGCCCTCGCCGTACAGCTCCATCACCAGCGCGGCCAGCTCCAGCCGCCCCAGCACCGAGTGCACGACAGGATGGCTCTCCGCCGTGGCGACGGCGGCGGCGTACGCCTCGCGGCTCAGCGCCAGGTCCGCCTGGGCGCCCGCGCGGTCCCCGCCGTTCCAGCGCCGCGTGGCGCGCGCGAGCAGGATGTCGCCGCGCAGGAGCGGCGCCTCGTAGAACCACGGCGACTGCGTGCCCGGCGCGTCCAGCAGCGCCAGCGCGTCCTCCGGGCGGTCCTCGTAGAAGGCGAACAGGGCCTTCACGAACGACGGCGGCGCGGGCACGTCCGGCCCCTCCGCCTGACGCAGGTACTCGAGCGCCGGGTCGCGGTAGCGCCCGTTCAGCTCCTTGAGGCGGGCCTCGCGCTGCGCGGGGGCGCGGCGCTCCACGTCCAGCAGCAACTGCTCGCGGTACAGGTGGCCCAGCGTCTGCGCCAGGGCCCACGCCACGCGGGGCTCGCGGTAGCCGTGCGCCCACGCGGCCTCCAGCTTCCCGCGCGCGCCGTCCAGGTCGTCCAGCGCGAACAGGGCGCGGCCCAGCGCGTACTCGCCGGGGCCCACCGCCTGCGCTCCCGCGCGGGCAATCTCCGCCTCCAGCGCGGCCATGCTCGCGCGCAAGGCCTCGCGGTCCTTGCGCGTGTCGTGCAGGCGCGACAGGGCGGAGTAGCGCGCCGAGGACTCGATGCGCTCCACGCGCTCCGTGAAGGCGCGGGCCAGCCGCTCGCGCTCGGCCACCTCGCCGCGCGCGAGCCGCGCCTGCGTGAGCGCGCCGGCCACCACCGCCACCACCGTGCCGCCCAGCGCCAGCGCCGCGCGGTGCTTGCGGACCTTCTTGCCCAGCCAGTAGCGCGCGCCGTGACGGGCCCGCACCGGCTCGCCGGAGAGGAAGCGCTCCAGGTCTTCCGTGAAGGCGCGCACGGAGTCGTAGCGGAGGGGCCGCTCCTTCTCCAGGCACTTGAGGACCACCGCCTCCAGGTCCTCCGGGATGTCCGGCTCCAGCGCGCGCGGACGCGGAGGCGGCTCCGTCTGGAGCTTCGCGAGCACCTCCTTCTCCGTCCCACCAGTGAAGGGAGGCTGCCCGGTGAGCAGCGCATACAACGTCGCGCCCAGCGCGTAGACGTCCGCGCGGCGGTCCAGGCGGTGGCCCTCGCCGCGGGCCTGCTCGGGCGGCATGTAGTGCGGTGTGCCCAGCACCGCGTTCGGGGTGGCGCTGTCCTCGCGCCAGTCCCGCGCCAGGCCGAAGTCCATCACGAACGGGAGGAAGCCTCCGTCCTCCGTGCGCTCCACCAGGATGTTGCCGGGCTTCAGGTCGCGGTGGACCAGCCCCACGCGGTGCGCGGCGTGCACGCCCTCCGCGGCCTGGCACAGCACCCAGACGCGCTGCTCCAGCGTGAGCGATTGGGAGAGCTGCCCCAGCGACGGGCCCTCCACGTAGCGCATGGCGATGAAGGCGTGCCCGCGCACCTCGCCCACTTCATAGACCTCGCACACGCGCTCGTGGCGCACGCGGGCCTGGGCGCGGGCCTCGGACAGGAAGCGGCGGGCCAGCTCCGGGTCCCCGTCGCGCACGAACTTGAGGGCCACGTTGCGGCGCAGGAGCGGGTCATAGGCCAGGAACACCTGCCCCATGCCGCCCTGCCCCAGGAAGCGCACGGGCTCGTAGCGGTCCCAGCCGGGCACCGGGAAGGCGGGCACGCCCTCCACGGCCAGCGAGGACGGGACCGCCGTGCCCAGCGTGGCGGCCTCCTGGATGGGGACTTCACCCCGGTCCGTGCCGCGAGCCAGGTCCTGCCGCAAGAGGTCCAGGGTGTCCTCCGTCAGCCGGCCCCGCTCCTTCAACAGCTCCAGGGGCCCGCGTTGCAGGCGGAGGGCCTCCTCGCGCAGGGCGGCCGCCTCCTCGGAGGACAGCAGCCCCTCGTCCAGCGCGAGAAGGACCTCCTCCTCGTACGACTCCTGATGACCTGCCCCGGGCACGGACGGGAGCATACGGGGAAGGCCGGGGGACACGGGAGCGCCGCCGGAAGGGCGCCATGAGCGGGAGCGAGGGGGCGCTCCCGGGAAGGGGAAGGCCGGCCCCTCCGGCGGGCTCCTCAAGGCCATGCGGCGCTAGACGGCGCGGCGCTGACGGCGGCGCAGCCCCGGGACTCCCATCAGGCCCAGGAGGGCCAGCCAGGAGGCATCCGGCGCGGTGCTGCACCCGCCACCCGCGAAGGCGCGCGTGCTCGTCACCGTCCAGGTGTACTCCGCGGGGGTCTCATCCGTGTTGCCGCTACCATCCACGGCGCGCACGCGCAGGACATGGTCCCCGGTGCCCACCGTGTAGCTGTCGCTGCACGGCCCCCAGGCGCCACCGTCGAGGCTGCACTCGAACGTGGAGCCCTCCTCCGTGGAGGCGTACTCGAAGTCCGCCGTGCGGCTGGAGGTGATCGGCGCCGGGCCCTTCACGATGGAGGTGTCCGGGGCCTGGGCGTCCGGCACCACGCCGTCCACCACGAACGGGACGGTGGAGGACGGAGGGCTGGTGACGCCCGCGGGCGACCGGGCCGTGGCCGTCACGGAGTGCGGGCCGTCCGTCAGCGGCGTCGTGGGCACGCAGCTCCACGCGCCGGCCGCGTCCACGGTGGCCGTGCAGAGGACGGTGGAGCCCTCGCGCACCGTCACCTCGGCGCCGGGCTCGCCGGTGCCGGTGATGGCGGGCGTGCCGGTGGTCACCGTGGCGTTCGCCTCCGGCCCGGTGATGACCGGGGCCGGGACCTCCGTGTCCACGACGAAGGGGACGGCGGTGGACGGGAAGCTGGGGCTGCCCGTGGGCCCCTTCGCCGTGGCCGTCACGGAGTGCGGGCCATCCACCAGCGGCGTCGTGGGCGTGCAGGTCCAGTGGCCGGCCGCGTCCACGGTGGCCGTGCAGAGGACGGTGGAGCCCTCGCGCACCGTCACCTCGGCGCCGGGCTCGCCGGTGCCGGTGATGGGAGGCGTGCCGGTGGACACCGTGCTGTTCGCCACGGGGCCGGTGATGACCGGGGTCGGCGTCACGGGCTCGGGCTGCTGCGCCACGCACTGCTGGGAGACCGGGTCGCAGTACGCCTCGCAGACGTTGGACGCGTTGCACGTCTGGCCCACCTCCAGCAGGCAGCGCGGCGAGCAGGTGTCGCCGCCCACCAGGTTGCCGTCGTCGCACACCTCGGCGCCCGCGCGGACGCCGTCGCCGCACGTGGTGCCGCAGGCGCTGGGCGCGCCGCTGCAGCTCCAGCCCGGCTCCACGGCGCAGATGGCGTTGCAGCCGTCGCCGCTGGCGGCGTCGCCGTCATCGCACTGCTCACCGGCCTCCAGCGCGCCGTTGCCGCAGGTGGCGAGGCACGCGGTGCCGGGGACGGGGCAGCTAAAGCCCGGCTCCACGGCGCAGGTGGCGTCGCAGCCGTCGCCCGCCACCGTGTTGCCGTCGTCGCACGACTCGGCGCCCGCGCGGAGGCCGTCACCGCAGAGGGTGGCGCAGGTGCTGGGCTGACCCGAGCAGCCATGGCCCGGCTCCACGCGGCAGCCGCTGGAGCAGCCGTCGCCGGAGGACGTGTCGCCGTCGTCGCAGGTCTCGTTCGCATCCAGGGTGCCGTTGCCGCACGACTGGGCGCACACGGAGGGGCCGTTGGACGGCGTGGAGCAGGCGTAGCCGTCCTCCACGCGGCACTCGGTGGCGCAGCCGTCGCCGGAGGTGAGGTTGCCGTCGTCGCACTGCTCGCCCGGGTCCACGTCGCCGTTGCCGCACGTCTTCGCGCAGGGCTGGCCCGGCGTGGCGCAGGCATAGCCCAGCTCCAGGGTGCAGGCGTTGGAGCAGCCGTCGTTCAGGTGCGTGTTGCCGTCGTCGCACAGCTCACCGGCGTTGAGCACGCCGTTGCCGCACAGCGGGGCGCAGACGGACGGGGCGCCGCTACAGGAGGAGCCCGTCTCGATGCGGCACGCCGCGGAGCAGCCGTCGGAGCTGAACACGTTGCCGTCGTCACACTGCTCCCCCGCGTTGAGGACGCCGTCGCCGCAGGAGGCCACGCACGCCTGGCCCGGCGTGGGGCAGGCGTAGCCGTCCTCCACGCGGCAGCTCGCGTCGCAGCCGTCGTTGGCGGTGGTGTTGCCGTCGTCGCACTGCTCGCCGGGGTTCAGGTTGCCGTTGCCGCACGTCTTCGCGCAGGCGCTGGGCGCCCCGGCGCAGCCGTAGCCGGGCTCGATGCCGCAGGTGGCGCTGCAACCGTCGTTGTTGTTCGTGTTGCCGTCGTCGCACTCCTCGCGCGGGGAGATGGCGCCGTCACCGCAGCGGTCGTCGTAGGCGTCCACGAAGAGGTAGCGGAAGGCGTTCGGCGGGCTGGCGGCGTTCTCGTTGCACAGCTCGATGCGGTTGAGGCCCGGGTGCCAGGCCGCTTGGGTGCCGAACTCGCGGAAGATGTTCTTCTGCCAGGGCTGGCCGGGGGGCTCGCTCACGGTGACGGGGGTGATGGCCACGCCGTTCACCCTGGCGCCGTCGAACTGGTTGTCATTGAAGGTGGCCAGGCGCAGGCGGAACTGCGCGATGTTCGTCGTCGAGGGGATGAGGAAGTCCTGGTACACGCACGTCTGCGCGCCCTGGGGCGCCATGAAGCGCGCGGTCTGCATCTCCAGCGGCCAGTCGTTGGCGTTGCGCACGCCGGTGTCCGCGCCGGTGGTGGTGCCGGCGTAGAACCAGTGCGGATCCACCGCGCCCGCGGGCAGGCGGCGGTTCTGCGCGTCCACGCCGGTGTTGAACACCGCCACGCCCGCCCTCACGCAGCGGCTGGGGCTGCCCGCGCAGGCGAAGCCGGGCTCCACCTCGCACTGGCGGCTGCACCCGTCGCCCTCGAAGCGGTTGCCGTCGTCGCAGACCTCCTGCGCGTAGGACGGGTACTGCCGGTTGTCGAACGCGCCGTTGCCACACAGCGACAGGTCACACGTGGCCGAACAGCCGTTGCCGTCGTCGGTCGTGTTGCCGTCGTCGCACAGCTCGCCGGGGTTCACCGTGTTGTCGCCGCACAGGCTGGCCAGCGAGCACGCGTTGCCGGGCACGTGGCACAGGTAGCCCGCCTCCACGGTGCCGGTGGACGAACAGCCGTCCCCGCTCGCCGTGTTGCCGTCGTCACACTGCTCGCCGGGCTGGAGCCGGCCGTCCCCCACGAGCGCGGATGCCTGGCTCGTGAGCACGGGTCCGGGAGTGGAGGAGCGCGCTTCGCAGCCGGCGACGAGGAACAGCGAGCACAGGGCCAGCATGTGCAGGCCCGTGCGCAGGGCCATGCGGGATGAATCTCCCCGGAGGGAAGGCATCAGGGTCTTGAACATGAACGGTCCGCCTTACTTCCGGAGGGTGTCGGGGGAAGAGGAGGAGGCCGGCGCCGTCTGCACGCCCTCGGCCTCTCCGACGATCTTGAACTCGACGCGGCGGTTCTTCGCGCGGCCGTCCGCCTTCGCGTTGTCCGCGATGGGCTGCGTGGGCCCGAAGCCCTTCGCCTCCAACCGCTCGCGCTGCACGCCCTTGCTCACCAGGTAGTCCACCACCGCCTCGGCGCGCCGCTGGGACAGGTCCAGGTTGTAGTCGGCCTTGCCGGTGTTGTCGGTGTGGCCCTCCACGCGCACCTTCTCGATGTCCGGGTGGGACACGAGGATGGCCGCGACCTTGTCGAGCACCGCGTGGCTGCGCTTCTGGATGACGGCCTTGTTGTTCTCGAAGAAGACCGCCTCGAGGATGCGGATGCTCCCGGCGTCGATGCGCGCGACGGGCGCCTCCTTGCAGCCGCCGTTCGCCTCGGTGCCGGGCTCGTCGGGGCAGTTGTCCAGGCGGTCCACGATGCCGTCACCGTCGCGGTCCGGCTCCACGTCCGGGCAGCCGTCCTGGTCCTTGTAGCGGTTGAACGTCTCCGGCTCCTTGGGGCACTGGTCCTTGGAGTCCACGATGCCGTCCCCGTCGGAGTCGGGGTCGTCCGGGCAGCCGTCCTCGTCCTGGAAGCCGTTCTTGTTCTCCGCCTGCGTGGGGCACCGGTCCGCCAGGTTGGGGATGCCGTCCTGGTCGTCGTCCTTGTCCGGGCAGCCCTGGAGCTGCGCCAGGCCCGCCGTCGTGGGGCACGCGTCGTCGCGGTTCTTCACGCCGTCGCCGTCGGCATCCAGGTCGGGGCACTCGGCGGCCACGTGGGGCTGGCCCGCGATGCAGACGGGGCCCTGGGGCGCGGGCGGCGTGCCGAAGGACACCCCGGCGAGCACACGGAAGCGCGGCGTGCCCGGCGTCTGGCCAAAGCCCGGGCCGCCCATGACGTACACCTCGGTGCCGTCCGCGGAGGGGACGCGCAGGCCCAGGAGCGCCTCCAGCGAGCTGGGCGAGTCCTGCGTGGGGACGGTGCCGCGCACGATGACCTCTTCGCGCAGGCCCCAGAGGCCGGCGGACAGGTTGACGCCGCCGTTGAGCTCCACGCCCATCTCGTCCAGGGGGGGCTGCGTCTGCGGCGTCAGCGCGTACGTCTTCGTGCGCACGAGCGCGCCGACGTCCGCGCCCACGCGGAAGGTGCCGCCCAACTGCTTGCCGGCGCCCAGGCGCGGGGAGAAGGTGAAGCCCTCGTCGCGGGTGAGGGCGGCCTTGTTGCCCAGGGGCAGGGCCGCGCCCAGGTGCAGCGCCAGGTCCAGCGGCCCGCCCCGGTCCTCGGCGAGGAAGCCCACGCGGGCCTGGACCCACGGCGTGCCGAGCGCGCTGGTGGTGGGACGGGACACGCCATTCGACGCGGTCTCCGGCCCCCACTGGGCGACGATGGGCACCTGCGCGCCCAGCTCCAGCCAGTTCGTAAGGGAGTACGCCGCGCTCACGTGCGCCGTCACGCGGTTCGAGACGATGTCGGCCTGCCGCTCGCCGTCCTCCACCAGGACGAGGGGCCGGTTCTCGTAGTGCGCGGTCAACCCGATGCGGAACTGACCCGCGGGGAGCAGGTCACCGGTGGACAGCACGAGGCTGTCGCGCATGCCGGGGTTGAGCTGCAGGCGCTCCAGTTCAATGCCCGGGATGCTGCTCTGGGCCTGGGCGCTGAAGGCGCAGAGGACCGCCAGTCCTCCGAGCCCCAGGTGATGCCTTCGTGCGAACAAGCGTTCCTCCACATGCACACGCGGGCGTGAGAGCGGCCCGCGTCCCTTCGCCAGGGCGAGGGGTGCGCGGACGTCTGCACGCCCGGGGCCAGGAGGTGTCCGGAAGACGACGTTCAGCAATCACGCGGGGATGCGGCGGAGGGCCTGCCTGTCCGGGGTGGGCATGACGCGTCAGCGCGGGCCATGGGCACGGCGCTGACGCGTCATGGGAGGACGCGGGGCCTACAGGTGGAAGTGCCCGGCGGCCTCCGGCTGGTAGGGCACGGCGAGGATGCGCAGGCGGCGGGTGCGGCCCTGGGGGAGGGGCCACTCCACGGTCTGGCCCACGGACAGGCCCAGCAGGGCGCTGCCCACGGGGGCGAGGATGGAGATGCGGCCGGCGTCGCTGTTGGCGTCCTTGGGGTAGACGAGCGTGACTTCGCGCGTCTCGCCGGCCTCCTCGTCCTCATAGACGACGGTGCTGTTCATGGTGACGACGTCGCGGGGAACAGCGGTGGAGGACGTGACGACGGCGCGGGCGAGCTCGGACTCCAGTTGCTCCACGAGTTCGGCGTTGCGGGCGTTGCCGTACTGCTCGACGACGCGCTCCAGGCGCTGGAGGTCCGTGTCGGTGACGATGAGGGAATGGTCGTGGGTCATGGCGATTGCCTCCTGTGGGAAGGGGAGTGGGGATGGCACGCACACCTGGAAAGGTGGGCGTGCGTGGCGCGAAGGTTCAGTGGGGGTGGAGCGGACGCCGTCCGTCGTGAACTACGCGAGACGGGCGGCGTGGGTGACAAGCCAGGCGGTGGCTCGGCCGTGCGCGGGCAGCGTCCGGCGCACGGAAATCCGGCGCGGAGCACGCTGCAGGCAGGCTGTGAGCGAAACCGTCATCTGACGAGGGACCCGGGGGTTGCGGCTGCGGTGAAGTGCTGAATGTAGCCGGGTGAGCCCTGATTGCAACCGGCCCCCCGGAAACAAGCAACCTGGCGGACAGCCGCCGTGACGCACGCAGGCGCGGAAATCAGCGGAGCGGGGACACGTCCTTGAACCTCACGCCCGTGGCGTTGATGGCCTCCAGCGCGAGCTTGATGTCCTCCGGAATGACGAGGACCACTTCCCAGTGCAGCGGCCGGAAGACCCGCGCGCTGCCGAGCCGCGTGGTGTCGATGCGCATGCCCCACACGGAGAGATAGGTCCCTACCTTCTCCGTCAGCCCATCCCTGGGCGTCCAGTACCGCGCCTCCTCCGAGGCCTCGTCATCGATGCAGTTCACTCGGCGGATGGCGTTCAGGATGAAGAAGTCGCCGGGCTGTCCCTCGATGTCCACGGGGAAGAGCTGGATGTCGTTTGGAGCCAGTTGCTCGAAGATGGATGCCACCCGCGAGGTGACCACCGGAGTGCTGAACGCCGCGTGGGAGTAGTCGAGCGCGTTGCCTGGAACCTCCACCGGGATGCGCAAGCTTCCTTCCCATGAACTCGGTCGGCCCATCCGGAACTGCCAGGAGTCCTCAAGGTCCCGCCCCTGGGCGTCCTGTGGATGGCCCAGTTCCCAGCGGCCCTCGAGGTACACGTCATCAGCGAGTTCGAAATATCGCAAGGACATGGGTCGGGTTCGTGCACTCACTGCGTGCGGGTCACCAGCTTGTTGAGGAAACTGCCCTCCTGGACGATCTCACGCGCCAGAGCGCGTAGCGCACCTTGCAACGCCTCTCGGCATTGGTCGATGGTTTTGCAGGTCGCCGTTACCTGCTCAAGCCGTTGATGGACTCTTTCATGGTACTCGCGAGGATGAGGGCCACGGTGGCCGGGAACATCCACCTGGTTCTCGGGATCGTTCAGCGACATCCCTGCCTTGTCGAAGATCCGCTGGTAGCGCGGCGTCCACGGGCCTCCGTTCGCGGTGGACGTGCTGAACTTGTCGGACGCGATGTGGTGCTTCGGCCCCTTCACCTCCACGGGCCCGCCGGTCGCCACCGCGCCCGGCGCCAGGGTGAGGAGGACGTCACCCGTCGTGGACACGGCGACGGACTCCACCTGCGCGACCGCGCCCAGCCGGAAGCCGCCCTCCGCCACGCCCACGAGTGACGCCTGCGCCGAACCGGGCAGCGTGGGCACCTTCGCGGCCAGTGTCTCAGCAGTGCTGCCCAGCGCCGCAGTGGCCAGCATCACGAAGGCCCGCGCGGCGTTCTGGCCCATCACCTCGCCGTACTGTTCTCCCGCGTCCCGGAGCGCGTCGAAGGTCGTGGCCTCCGCCACCGCCTCCGCGAGCCGCATCCATCCCTGGATGAGGCTCCACACCGTGTCGACGCCCAGGTAGGCGATGAGCACCGCCGTCATCGTCGCCGCGACGCCCTTGGACACCGGCTCCGGCAACAGCCACAGGCCCAGATACAGGGCGCTGGTCGTGACGATCATGGAGAGCACGGCCCCACGGTCCGTCATGCCGCGCAGCGCGTCCTCCGTCTCGTCCCACACCGAGTCCAACGCGATGGAGAAGGCCAGCGTCCGCTTGCCGTCCTCATCCAGCGTGGACCCGCGCTCCAGCAGGTGGAGACAATCTCCGGAGAGCGCCTTGCGCTTGCACCACCGGCCATACGCCGCCGCCAGCTCCGCCTCCGGTGCATCGTTGAGCCGGAGGTGTCCGCGCACGGGCTCCTGCACGGAGATGAGCCCCAGGTGCCCACGCACGTGTGCGTAGGGGCGTGACGGAAGCGAAGCCGCCAGCAGCCGGCGGGCCGCCTCCACGGGGCGCGAGGCAACAGGCGCGGTGCGTGCGAGCCCCGTGACCGCGGACGCGAAGGCATCTTCGTCCAATTCAACGGGCCGGAGGTCCCGTCGCGGCGTGTGGACACGGGCGGGTCCCTGGCCCGTGTCGAGCCGCACGCTGCGGGACGCCGCGCAGCCGGTCCCCACGAGCAGCAGCCACGCGATGACAGCCATGTGCGTCATCTGGACAGTGACACTGGATCCGCGAGGCCGGTGCGGTTTACCCGGGGCGTGGGGCTGTGGCATGGGTGAAGCGAGTCTACCCACCATGAAACGCCGCCCTGAGTTCGACAGCCTGCGCGGAGTGCTGCTCGTCCTGATGACGCTGACGCACCTGCCCACCCGGCTGAGTGTCATCGGCAATCAGCCGTTCGGCTTCGTGTCCGCCGCCGAGGGCTTCGTGTTCCTCTCCGCGTTCCTCGTGGGCGTGGTGCACGCGAAGAAGCCGGGCACGGCCGCGATGTTCAAGAGCCTCTGGAGCCGCGCCCTCAAGGTGTACGGCTACCACGTCGCCCTGCTCTCCTTCGCGTTCACCATCATCGCCGCGCTGGGCGTCGCCGCGCGCAGGCCCGCCATCCACAACCTGCTGGGCTTCTTCCATCAGGACCCGTTCACCGCCCTGTGGAGCAGCCTGTTCCTCCTCTACTGTCCCCCGCTGCTCGACATCCTCCCGCTCTATGTCGTGCTGCTGTTGCTCACCCCCGCCGTGCTGCTCGGTGCGCGCAAGGAGGGCTGGTCGCGGGTGCTGGGGCTGAGCGCCCTCATCTGGGTCTGGGCGCAGGTCGGCCTCAAGCGCGCCCTGTATGACCTGCTCGTCGCCATCCCCGTGCTGCCGTGGCCGCCGTTGAGCATCGACCTGTCGGGCGCGTTCGACCTGTTCGCGTGGCAGTTCCTGTGGGTGCTCGGGGTGTGGATGGGCGTGGCCCGCGCCACGGCGCCGGAGCAGCGCGAGCCCGTGTCCCGCCGGCTCCTCACGGGCGCCATCGTCGTCAGCCTGGGGTTCTTCGTCGTGCGCCACCTCGACGTGGACCTGGGCGCGGCGGGGGTGCTGTTCGACAAGTGGTCGCTCGCGCCGCTGCGGCTCGTGAACTTCCTGGCCGTGGCGCTGCTCGCGAGCTGGCTCGCGCCCCGCCTGTTCCGCTGGCTGCGCCCCAAGGTGCTGGAGGCGCTGGGACAGGCGTCGCTGCCCGTATTCGCCGTGCACGTGGTGCTGTGCCTGCTCAGCCTGTCGCTGCTGGACGAGAACGAGGAGCCGCTGGACTACTGGGATGAAGCCGCGGTCCTCGTGGCCACCTTCTGCAGCATGTACTTCGTGGCGCTGCGCCAGCGCATCGCGGGCCGGAGCATGGGCCCGCCCTCCACGTCCTGAGTCAGCCGCGCACGGCGAACAGCGCGGCGTCGGTCTCCGCCACCAGGGCGCGCACCAGGTCCGCAGCAGAACCCTCTCGCGACAGGCCAATGCCCTGCCCCGCCCACAGGGCCATGAAGCGCGTGTCGTTCTGCTTCGACGCCGCGGCCCTCAGCGTGCGCGTGGCGCCGTGCTGCTGCGGGAAGGGCAGGATGGCTCCAGCCTCCTCCAGCGTGGTGGTCAGGTCGTTGGGAATCGCGCGGGCCGGACGTCCGGAGAAGGCGCGGGTGATGCGTGACGACTCATCCCGGGCCTCGCGCAACAGCGCCTTGTGGGCCGCCGCCGCGCTGGACTCCTGGCACCGCAGGAACGCCGTGCCCAGTTGCACGGCCGCAGCCCCCAGCATCCGGGCCGCCGCGATGCCGCGTCCGTCCATGATGCCGCCGCTGGCGATGACCGGCACCCGCACGGCGTCCACCATCTGCGGCACGAGCGCCATCGTGCCCACCATGCCCGCATCGAACGAACCGCCGAACGAGCCCCGGTGGCCTCCCGCCTCCGAACCCTGCGCGACAATCGCATCCACGCCCGCGGCCTCCAGCGCCTGGGCCTCGCGCACGTTCGTCGCGGTGCCCACAACGAGGATGCCGCGCGACCGGAACGCCTCCAGCACCGGCGCGGGCGGAATGCCGAAGGTGAAGCTGAACACCGTGGGCGCCGCGTCGAGCACGGCCTCCACCTGCTTCGCGAAGTCCGGCATCGCCGCCGCCGGAATCACGGGAGGAGGCAACCCCAGCGCCGCATGGAAGCGCTCAAGGATGGCGAGCGTGGGACCCGGATCCGCGGGAGCCACCGCGGGCTGTGGCGCAAAGAGGTTGATGGCGTAGGGCCGTGAGGTGAGGGAGCGCACCGCGCGGGCCTGCTGGACGATGTCCTCCGGCTGAACGTACGCGGCGCCCAGTGAGCCCAGGCCACCGGCTTCGGACACGGCCGCGACCAACTCCGGCGGCGTCAGGCCCCCTGCCATCGGAGCCTGGATGATCGAATGCGCCACCCCGAGCCGCTCCGAGAGCCTGCGCCACGCCTGCGGATCCATCATGGCCACCCCTCCCCGTGATTCACGTCGGACAGCATTAACAACCCGAGTTCACGCGGGGACGCCATGCGCCCCAAAGGCATCCGTCCTGCTTCCGCGCCCCATGCCGGGCGCGGCGTCATGCGCCGTACTTCCCCGTATCCAGGTAGGTACTGAGGGGCCCGGTGAAAGGCCGGCGGGAGTACCACCACGTCGTGCCAGCGGGCTTCCAGAACCTCGATAGGGCCTGCCCGCCATCGTCTCGTGTCGCGGCACGGAACGTTTCGTCGGCCTCCTCGACCAGCCGCCTCAGTACATCCACGGCAGGCTGGGGGCCCTTCTCCAGGATGAACTCCAGCGCGTCCCGGCTCGTCAGCCAATAGATGAAGTCATCAATGCCGTCCGGGTAGTCCGCGACGGTCTCCGCGGTCTGCTGCCATCGATACAGGTACGCCTCGACGGGATAGCCAGGCCCCGTCCACACCGAGGTCCGCATGTACGTGGTCAGCGACTCCAGGACCTTCAATTCGTCTTCGGTACACCGTGGTCGTTGCTTCATGAGTTCACTCGCACTGAAAGGTCGGCCGGGCTTCCGACTCATTCGCAGTCGTAGTTCGGCGCGGGCGCTCCGGGCTCCAACACCACCGGCGCGGGGCCCCCAGCCTCCGCCAGCGCGTCACCACAGTCGAGCGCCGCGTCCTTCGCCAGGTGCCGATACAGGACACACGACGCGCGCTCCACGAAGAACGCCTGCTTCGGCCAGTCCGGTCCTCGCGAGGCCAGGATGGCCACCGCGTACCGTCCTCCGTCCGGCAGCGTCACCAGCCCCACTTCGTTGAGAACGTTGTAGCGCGCGTCATCCCCACAGCAGCCCGGCGGCAGCCACCCGCCCTTGTGCTGGAGCGACGCGCGAGCGCTCACCGGCAGGCGCGTTCCCAGCCACCCACCGCAGCCCTCCCGAGGCGTCAATTCCATCCACTTCAGCAGCCGCGCCGTGGGCTCCGGCTCCAACAACTGCCGCCGGTCCAACCGCGCCAGGAACGACACCATGTCGTTCGCGCAGAAGTAGTTATCCCGCCCCATCACGCGCGGAGAGTTCGTTGCCCAGCGCTCCCGGCCGTAGTTCCACTTCGTCAGCGCCGTGTGCTCCAGGCCCAGGCCGCGAAGATAGACATTGATGGCATCCGGGCCGCCCACCAGGTCGATCACCTCGCCGGACGCCTCGTTGTCCGACGTGCGGAACACCTGCTCCGCGAGCGGCGCCACCGCCGCCATGTCCCGCTGTCCCAACGCCGCCGCCACCCAGAACACCTTCGCGGAGCTGGCGGAGATGTGCGGCTCCAGGCCGGAGACGCTCGCCGTCTCCCCCGTGCGCAGGTCCATCACCGCGAGCGACAGGTCCGTCCCAGGCGACAGGCGCGTGGCCTCGCCCGCCAGCGACTCCACCACCGCCTTCAGGGACTCACGAGGCGCGCCCACCTCCGGCTTCGTCGCGCAACCGCTCATCGCCAACAGCCCTGCCCAGAGCAGCCCCGTCCGCATCCGCGACTCCCTTCAGTGAATCATCCGGTGCACCTGCTCCAGCATCAGCGCCGTCACCAGCCCGCCGTACGTCCCCAGCACGTACCCCAGCACCGCGAGCAGCACGCCCACCGGCGCGAGCGCGGGATGGAAGGCCGCCGCCACCACGGACGCGGAGGCCGTGCCGCCCACGTTCGCCTGGGAGCCCACCGCCGCGAAGAACACCGGCGCCTTCAGCCAGCGGCGTGCGCCCATCGTCACCGCCGCGTGGATGCACATCCACAGCGCCCCCACCGCCACCAGCGCGGGCGCGTCCCACAGCCGCCGGAACTCCGCCTGCGCGCCAATCGTCGCCACCAGCAGGTACAGGAACAGCGAGCCCAGCCGGCTCGCCCCCGCGCCCTCCAACCTGCGCACCGGCGTGAACGACAGCACCACGCCCACCGTCGTCACCAGCAGCACCACCCAGGTGAAGCCCGTCACCACGTTGCCCAGGTCCGGCAGCAGCTTCGCCAGCGCCGTGCACCCCACCGTCACGCCGAACGCCACCGCCAGCATCGACAGCAGGTCGGACAGACTCGCGGGCCGGGCGGACGCCGCCTGGATGCGCGCGGACTCCTCACGCACCCGGTCCAGCGCCGTGCGGTCCGCGCCGATGCTCGCGTCCATCGCCTTCTCCCTTCCGGCGAAGGACAGCAGCACCGCCGTCCACACGTTGGACACGCCCACGTCCACCACCACCATCATGCTCAACGTGCTGTCCAGCACGCCCACGCTCTGGCCAATGGCCACGAAGTTCGCGCTGCCGCCAATCCACGACCCGCTGAGCGCCGCCAACCCCTTCCACGCCTGGTCCCCCAGCTCCGCCGGCACCAGCCACCCCAGCGCCAGATACGCGAGCGGCCCGCCCACCATGATGCCCACCGAGCCCGCCAGGAACACGCCCACCGCGCTGCGCCCCAGCCTCGCGATGGCCGGCAGGTCCACCGACAGCACCAGCAACACCAGGCTCGCGGGCAGCAGGTACACGCGCGTGAAGCGGTACAGCTCCGACTGCGTGGGGATGACGCCCGTGTTCGACAGCAGCGTCGGCACGAAGTACGCGAACACCAGCAGCGGCACCACGTTGAAGAACCGCGCCACCGCCGGGTAGCGCTGCAACGCATACAGCCCCGCCAGCACCGCCAGCAGCACGGCGAGCACCGCCATGGGGTCCTGGATGAGCGGTGGCGTCACCGGGGCTCCACGCCCAGGCCCGCGCCCGCTCCCAACTGGATGCGGCCCTGCACCACCGGATGCGCGCGGTACGGGTCCTGCGCGAGCAGCAGGTTGCCGTCCAGGTCCACCCAGTCCACCAGCGGCGCCAGGTGCGCGCCCGCCGCGATGCCCAGCCCCGTCTCCACCATGCAACCCAGCATCACCTTCAGGCCGCACGCGCGCGCCGTCTCGATGATGCGCAACGCCTCGCGGATGCCGCCGCTCTTCTGGAGCTTCACGTTGATGCCGTGGAAGCCCTCCGCCAGCTTCGGCACGTCCGACGCCTTCGTCAGCGACTCGTCCGCCACCAGCGGCAGCGGCGAGCGCGCGCGCAGCCACCTCGCGCCCTCCACGTCCGCCGCGGGCAGCGGCTGCTCCACCAGCTCAACGCCCTGCGTGGACAGCCACTGGATGTGCGCCAGCGCCTCGTCCGGCTTCCACGCCTCGTTCGCGTCCACGCGGATGGTCTGCCCCGTCAGCGCGCGCACCGTGCCGAACACCTCCCGCACGCGGTCCGCGCCCAGCTTCACCTTCAGCACCGGGAAGTCCGCCGCCTCGCGCACCTTCACGGCCAGCGTCTCCGGCGCGTCGATGCCAATGGACATGGACGTCACCGGCTGCCGCGCGGGGTCCACGCCCAGCATCCGGTACAGCGGCACGCCCAGCACCTTGCCCGCCCAGTCATGCAGCGCCAGGTCCACCGCCGCCTTCGCCGCGGGGTTGTCCGGCAGCGCCGCGTCCACGGCCTCGGACACGTCGCGGAAGTGGCGCAGGTCGCGGCCCTCCAGCACGGGGGCCAGCTTGTGGAGCGCCGCCTCCACCGTCTCCCACGACTCGCCGTAGCGCACGTTGGGCGCGGCCTCGCCGTACCCCACGTGTCCCTCCGAGCGCACCTCCACGAACACGTTGCGCTTCACCGTGCTCGTACCCCGGGCGATGGTCCAGGCGTGACGCAGCGGCAGCTCCACGGTGCGAAAGCTCAACGGCGAGGCCATGGCGGAATCCCTCCAGGGCTCTTCCCTTAACACGGCACTCCTCGCAAACACCGCTTCCGTTGCCTTCCCGGGCCGGAAGGGGCGAGCCTCTCCCCCATGCGTCTCCTGCCCCTCGTCCTCGTCCTGTTCGCGCTGGGTCCAAGCCACGCCGCGTCATCCCGTCCCGCGCCCCAGGATGAGCTGCGGACGCTGCTCGCGGAGCTCGTCGCCGCGGACACCTCCAATCCGCCCGGCAACGAGACGGCCGCGGCCCAGGTGGCGGCGAAGTGGCTGCGCGAGGCCGGCATCGACTCGGAGCTCATCGAGCCCTCACCCGGCCGCGGCAACCTGCTGGTGCGCTTGAAGGGCAACGGCAAGGGCCGGCCGGTGCTCGTGCTCGCGCACCTGGACACGGTGCCCGCGGTGAAGGCCGAGTGGGTCACCGACCCGTGGACGCTCACGGAGAAGGACGGCCTGCTCCATGGACGCGGAGTGCAGGACAACAAGGGCATGGCGGCGGCGAGCATCCTCGCGCTGCGCCGGCTGAAGCAGGAGGGCGGCGCGCGCTCGCGCGACATCCTGCTGTACCTGGGCGCGGACGAGGAGGTCGGCTCCGGCCAGGGGCTGGACTGGATGATGGAGCACCGCCCGGAGCTGAAGGAGGCGGAGTTCGCGCTCAACGAGGGCGGCCTCACGGAGCTGTCGCCGGACCGCAAGGAGGTGCGCTTCGTGGCGCTCCAGGCCGCGGAGCGCGTGTCCCGCAACGTGACGCTCAAGGCCACCGGCCCCGGAGGCCACTCCTCCGCGCCGCCCGTGGACGCGGGGCCCCTGGTGCGGGTGGCCGCGGCGGTGGCGCGTGTGGGCGCCCTCACCTTCCCCGCGCACCTGACGCCCGCCGCCCGACTGCACGTGCAGGGCCGCGCGCAGGCGACCCCCGGCGAGCTGGGCGAAGCGCTGCGCCGCATCGCCGCGTCTCCGGACGCGCCGCCCGAGGACGCGGTGACGACCGTGGCCCGGCTGGACCCCGCGCTGGGCGCCGTGCTGCGCACCACCTGCGTGCCCACGGTGTTCAAGGCGGGCACGAAGTCCAACGTCATCCCCGCCACCGCCGAGGCCACCGTGAACTGCCGCCTGCTGCCGGACGCGGACCCGAAGGCCGTGCGCGAGCGCATCGTCGCCGCCGTGAATGACGAGGACATCCAGGTGGAGATGGACGTGTCGCCGCCGGACTCGCCCATGTCCCCCGTGGGGGACAACGCCATGTTCCGCGCGGTGAAGGCCGCCACGGCGAAGGTGTGGCCGAAGGCGCCGGTGATTCCCCGCATGTCCACCGGCACCACCGAGTCCGCCACGCTGCGCCGCGCGGGCATCCACGCCTATGGCATCGACCTCTTCGCGTTGACGCCGGACGACGCGCGCACCGCGCACGCCCCCAACGAGCGCGTCCCGGTGGCGTCGCTCCAGCCCGGCGCGGAGTTCGTCTACCTCACGCTGAAGCACCTGACGCGCTGAGCACCCCCGCCAGGAGGGAGCGGACACCCGCCGCTCCCTCCCGGGGACACCCGCGCTACATGTCCTTCACGAGGTCGTACAGGCTGCCCGCCGTGTCGTAGCTGAAGTACGGGCCCTGCCACTTGTAGACGTGGGTCGGATCCGGGTTCCAGAACTGCCAGCTATTGACCGAGTACAGGTACGCCCAGAACGTCTGCCCATAGCTCTCCAGCCACGGACCGCCGCTGGCCCCGCCCGTCATGGAGCAACTGATGGTGGGGAAGCCGCTCTCGTTCCAGGTGGCGCCCGCGCAGTAGTACAACTGCGAGCCGTTGTAGGGCGGATCCGCCGGGTAGCCGAACTGGTAGATGGACTGCCCGTACCCGATGCCCCACTTGATGCCCTGGCCGCCCACCGCGTCCACGATGCGCACGCCGTTGAGCGGGTTCATCACCGCCGCCGCCACGTCATAGGCGCGGTCCGCGTTGTTGATCCATCCGTTCTTCGCCCACAACTGGTACGACGACCACACGCCATACGGCGAGCCCGCGTGGTACGCCGGCACGAAGACCCAGTTGTAGTGCCAGCCGCGCCCCGCGCCGCCGCCGTGCACGCAGTGGCCCGCGGTGAAGACCACCCGCTTGCCATTGCTGTTCACCGTGCTGCCGGAGCAGGAGTAATTCACGCCCTGGTCGCTCGTGTAGAAGACCCGGCCGCTCATGGAGTGGATGTCCGCCGCCCCCATGGGCACGCCGCCCCGGGGCTCCGCGCCGTCCACCTGTCCCCACGCCTTGTCCTCCGGCGTCGGCCTCAGGCTGATGGGCGCCGTCCCCGACGTCGCCGGCGCGTCCGCGGGAATCGCCGCCGCCATGCGCTCCGGCGTCCAGTACGCGAGCACCGCGGCGATGTCCGACTGCGCCGCGAACGTCCGCGACCCCGCGTTGCCCGTGGGGTCCGCCGCCCCACCCGCCTCCGGCGCGGCCCGCGCCGTGCCCCCACCCACGAGGACCGCGACCACCGCCGCCGCGAAAGCATTACGGCCTCTCAACCCGAGGTGCATGTCGGCCTGCCTTTCCCATCCAACTGCGAGTGAAGGCAGGCAGACTAGGCGTGGCGTCTGACATCAACACGTCAAGGCTATGTGATTGCGTCCGGGCGGTATTCTTGAAGCCAGACTTTCTCCAGGCCCCACGTGAAGAGCATCCAGTGACTGACATTCCCCGTGAAACCTTCCGCCTGGATGGGACGGGTGACGGTGATGATGCGCGTGCCGGGCGCGCAGGTGCGCAGGTGGGTGACGAGCCGGGCCTTGGTCTCCGGGCTGAACGCCACCCAGTTGCAGAAGATGTGGGTCGCGTCCGTCAACGGCTCGCGGGCCATGTCCCCCACGGTGAGCGTGATGCCCGCGGGCTGGAGCCACGGCGCCACGCGCGCCACGTGGTCCGGAATCAGCTCCACGCCATGCGCCCCGGCGCCCCACCAGCGCGCGGCGAGCAGCACGCGTCCGCGCCCCGCGCCCAGGTCCACCACCCGGCTCCTCCGCCCCACGCCCGCCCGCTTGAGGAACCACAGCGCCGTCACCAGCGGCGTCTCGCCGTACATCAGCTCGCGGAACGACTGGCCCGTGGTCTGGAGCGCCCGCGCCATCTCGAAGGTGCGCCGCGCGCTGTAGGGCGTCCGAAGGAGGCGCTGCCACCAAAGTCCCAGGTACGGCTTCAGGAGCCGGGGGCGCGGCAGCAGCAGCAGCAGGTCGGTGACGCGCAGCACGACCGCGATGACGATGCCCTGCATCTGGAGCGACAGCCGCTCGAGGAACGTCAGCTCGAACTCGCCCATCGTGTCGTCGCGGCGCGGTGGGGGCGCGGGAGGAGGAGCGGGTTCCGTCATGCGGCGCGAAGGCTGTCCGGATTCCGGACGCCGCGCAACGGCTCCGCGCCTGCCTCCCCCACCCGCGTCGGCCCCACCGCGAAGCGGGCGGGCGGACGCGTCACAGGAGCTTCTTCGCCGCCTTGGCCAGGGCCCTGTCTCCCGCCACGGCCGGGAGCTCCATGAGGCGCGCGGCCACGGCCTTGCCCACCGCGGGGTTCACGGCCGCGACCTTGAGGTACACCTCCGCGCGCTTGAGCAGGTCCACGTGCACGCTGGCCTTGAGCACGCGGGCGAGCAGCTCCTTCGCCAGGATGGGCGGGTCGAAGGCCTCGAAGAGGCCGCGCAGCGCCTGCCGCTCCAACAACTCCGGACGCGCTTCCGCCAGGTCCAGCGCGGGCCGCAGCAGGGCCAGCCCCAGCGTGCGCATGGCCTCCGCGACGACGCCGGGCTTCCACCCGTCCGCGAACGCCAGCAGCAGGGCCTCCGCGCCGCGCACGTCACCCAGCATGCCCAGCGCGTACACGGCGTGCTTCGCCTCCACGTCGTCATGGCCGCGGCCCTGCACCATGTCGACGAACCGCCCGAGCACGTCCGCGTCCCCCATCCGGGCCAGCGCCTCCGCCGCCTCGCGCCGCACCTCGCGCGCCGGGTCCGAGTTCAGCACCTGGCGCAGCACGGGCATCGCCACGGTGCCCAGGTCCGCCAGCAGGGCCACCGCCGCGGCACGCGCGTCCTTCGTCGTCTCCGACAGCGCCGCCTGCATCAGCGGCACCGCCTTGCCCTTGCGGCGCCGCGCCAGCTCCGCCACGGCCTTCTCCCCTGACTCCCGGGCCTGCACGTCCTCCAGCGTCTCCCGCGCGAACAGGCGCAGGCCCATGTCGTGCCCCGCGCGCGTCAACGCGTCCAGTTCGCGCCGCGCCTGCACCCCGCCCATCGCGCCCAGCACGCGGATGGCGGTGCGGCGCACCATGCGGCTGTGGCGCTCGTTCAGCGCGCCCCGCACGACCCCCAGCGCCTCCTCGCCCCGCGCCGCCACCGTGCGCGCCACGAAGGCGCTCGCCGAGCCATCGCTCCACGCCGGGTACAGCTCCCGCATCAGCGCGTCCGGCCCCAGGCCCGCGTAGTAGCGCGCCGCGTGCGCCGCCGCCTCGTAGCGTGTCAGCTCCCCGAGCGCCCGGCGCACCATCGCCGTCCCCGGGCTCAGCACCTCCTCCGGGCGGCGCACGTGGATGCTCGGGTGCGTGGGCACGGACTCCAATCCGGCCATGTCCACCTGCACCGCGCCCGCCAGCCGCACCAGCGCGATGCCCAGCACCTGGTACACCTTGATGAAGTCGTCCAGCCGCTCCGCCGGGTCCGCGCGCCGCGCCAACGCCTCCAGCAGCGCGCCCGGCTTCTCCAGCCCCAGCTCCCTCAGCCGGGACACCAGCGGCTCCACCGTCCGAGGCCCCAGCGCCGACAGGCCGCTGGCGAAGGCATCCGCCAGCTCGTCGCGCACCTCCGCGAGCGCGATGGCCGCCCGTGACGCACCCGCCGCCCGCGCCGCGTCCGCCCACCCGCTGCGGGGCAGCGCGCTCGGCGTCGCGGGGGCCCGCACCCGGCCGCGCCGCCGGGGCGACACGGGCGCGTCCGAGGCGCGCGTCAGCGGACGCAGGTCCAACCCCTCCGGCGTCCGCACCACGACGGCCGAGGGGAACAGGGTCGGCAGCGCAGCCTCCAGCCCCACGTCCCCCAGCACCGCCAGGAGCTTCGCGTCCTCCAGCGCGCTGGCCAGCGGCTCCTCCAGCGACGGGTCCGCGGGCAGGAAGAGGCCGCGCCCCGCGCCGTCCACGAACTGCGAGCGGGCCCCGCTGGCGAGCAGCGTCTCCACCCGCACGGACACCGGCAGCAGGTCCGGCGCGAACACGTCCTTGCGGTGCTCCTGGAAGGCCGTCATCACCGCGCCCACGTCCGGCAGCGCCGCGCCCACCAGCCGCTCCAGCGCCGCCGCGTCCACCGTCGGCGCGTCCTTCCACGACTCCAGGTCCAGCCGGTGCGGGGCGAAGCCCGGGTACTGCCCGCCGTGCGCCCCCCGGAGCACGGCGCCCGCGTGGCTGTTCTTCGGGGCCACCGTCTTGAGGTTCGCGGGGAGGATCTGCTTCTCGCTGTAGTGCGTGCCCGACACCAGGTCCACGAAGCGGCTCTCGCGGACCATGAACCGGTCCGGCGTCACCTTGGAGGAGAACGCGTACTCCACCAGCTCGAGCCCCTCGACGGGCGCGCGGTCCTTCTTCGTCCACGTCTTGCCGATGAGCTCCTCGACGTGGCGGGGCTCCAGCGCCTCGCCGCCCAGGTGCTTCTCCACCTTGCGCGCGGTGAGCAGCATGTCCGCCACCAGGTCCGCGTACGCCGGCGCCTCGAAGGTGCCCGTGCGCGCCGCCGCCGCGTCCAGCAGGCCCGCCAGCTCCACCGCCCGCGCGGACAGCCGCCGCAGGCCGTTGGCCCGGAGCGCCTCGCCCAGCGCGCGCACCTGCTCCGGCCGCTCCGCGCCCAGCGACGCCACACCGGACAGCCCCAGCTCGCGCACCAGCGTGGACACCTGCGCCACGCCCGCCTTCATCAGGTCGCCCGCTTCGGCCTTGCCCTTCTTCACGCTCTTCCTCGCGCCGCCGGAGCCCGCGGGCGCCGCCGGGGCCGCCTCCGCCGTCACGAAGGCCTGCGGGGCCCGGGCCCACGCCACCAGCAGCGCCGCCGCGTGCTTGCAGAAGGGGCGCGAGCGCGCCGCCATGCACGAGCACCGCCCCTTCACGTCCGAGCGCGCCTCGCCGAACACCAGCGAGACCTTGTACGGCGTCGCCCCGGAGCCCGCGGCGTCCGCGAAGAGCCGGTTCTCATAGCGCGAAAGGTTCGTGAGCTGCTTGCCGTCGAACAGGGCCGCGCCTTTGGCCAGCTCCGCCTTGTCGCTGATGATCTCCGTCATTCCGCCCATCCCGATGACGGGCCGCACCTCAGCCATGACGCTCCCCCTTCTTGTCGTCGGACGCGAGCAGCGGCGCCAGGTCCTGGTTGCGCATCACCCGCTCCACCACGTCCACCAGCTTGCGCGGCGTGCACCCGAAGCACGGAATCCCCAGCGCCGTGAGCTGCTCCGCCATCGCGTGGTCATACGAAGGCCGCCCGCTGTCAGACAGCGCCAGCAGGCACAACACCTTGGAGCGGGAGTCCACCAACTGCCGCAGGCGGGCCACCAGCTCCTCGGCGTTGCCGCCCTCGTACAGGTCGGTGATGAGGATGAAGAGCGTCTTCTCCGGCCGGCGCACGTAGTGCTCCTGCGCGTACGCCACCGCCCGGTTGATGTCCGTGCCGCCGCCCAACTGCGCGGAGAAGAGCACCTCCACCGGGTCCGCCAGCACGGGCGTCATGTCGACGATCTCCGTGTCGAACAGCACCAGGCTCGTGCGCAGCACGTCCAGCGACGCGAAGATGGCCGCCATCACGGAGCTGTACACCACGCTCTCCGCCATGGAGCCGGACTGGTCCACCACCAGCGTCACGTCCCACTCGTGGTGCCGGCGCTGGTTGGGCCAGAAGTAGAAGCGCTCCGGGATGAGCCGCTTGCGCTCCGCGTCCCAGCCCTTCAGGTTGGAGCGGATGGTGCGGCGCCAGTCGATGTTGCGCGCGATGGGGATGGGGCTCGTCCTGTCGCGCCGCAGCGCCCCCAGCACCGCCGTGCGCAGCGGGGACTCCAGCTTCTTGCGCAGGTCCTCCACCACCTCCCGGATGATGGCGCGCGCGGTGTCCTTGGCCTGCTCCGGGATGAGCCCCCGCGCGCTCACCAGCGTCGTCACCAGCTCCAGGTTCTTGTCCAGGAAGGGCAGCGTCTCCGGCTCGAAGAGGAGCTGGGTGAGCCCCTTCTTCTCGATGGCGTCCTTCTGCACCAGCGCGATGACGTCGTCCTGGAAGAAGTCGCGCAGCGCGCCCAGCCACTTCGGCAGGTACGGCCTGGAGCCGCCGCGCCCCGCGGAGCGCTCGCCGTAGACGAAGGAGAGCGCGTCATCCAGGCCCTCCAGGTCGTCACCCTTCAGGTCCACCGTGTCCGCGCTGGCGCCCAGCTCGCCCAGGGAGGGACAGGCCCCTGTCTTCTCCGCCTCCGGGCCCAGCGCCAGCCGCCAGCGCAACAGCGCGTCGCGGTCCTTCGGGTCCAGGTCCTTGGGGTCCACGCTCATAGCAGGTCATCCAGGTCGTCGAGCGCCTTGCCCAGGTCCGCGCTCAGGTCCTTCAGCGTCGCCTTGTCCTTCTCCTCCAGCACCGCCTTCACCGCGCGGCCCTTGTCCTTCAACTGGCGCACGCCCATCACGTTCTCCATCAGGTAGCGGCGCTCCGTGGCCCCCAGCGCGCCCAGCGCCCGGCGCAGCACCGGCAGCGTCTGCCGGAAGCGCTCCGGCTCCACGCTGGTGAGGAAGTCATCCAGCGCCTTCACCACGTCGCGGCTCTTCACCAGCACCAGGGCGTTCACCTGGAGGAAGCCCTCCAGGTACGCCGCCGCGTCCGCGGGCTCCACCGCCGCCGACAGCCGCCGGCCCACCTCCAGCGCCACCTCCGCCTCCGGCAGCTCGCGCGCCAGGTACAGCAGGCCCGTGGCCAGCCCGGACGTGGCCGGGTGCACCGCGTGGCTCTCCATCAACCCGCGCGCCTCCGTCAGCCAGCCCTCCTTGTCCGCGCGCGGCTGGGACAGCGCCACCTCGTGCAGCGTGCGCAGCGCGTCCAGCACCGGGGGCACGCCCTCCGGAGCGCAGGCGCTGGCCTCGCGCACGCGCAGCAGCGCCCGGCCGAAGGTCTTCTCCCCCAGGGCCGCCACCGCCTCGTCCCCCACGTCCGAATGCGCGCGCGAGGTGCCGTAGGCCATGAGCCCCGACAGCGCCCGCGCCGCGTTCGCCAGCGACGGCAGGTCCGCGTCCGTGGCCGCGTGCGCGTCACAGGCCTTGAGCGCCTGGGCCACCGTCTGGGAGCAGCCGGTGATGACGGACTCCAGGAGCACGTCCGCCGCCTCCGCCGTCGTCTTCGCCTGCGTCAGCCGCTCCTGGAGCACGCGCGTCGTCACGCCCTCCAGCGAGTCGCCCAACACAATCTTCTCCACCAGCGCCACGTCCGTGGACGGCGTCCACTGCGCCTGCCAGGACTCGCGCACGCGGGTGAGCGCCGCGTAGCCGCCGGCCTCGCCTTCCGCGCCCTGCTTGCGCGACGACCCCGTCCCGGACAGCGACGCGTACGGGATGCCCGCCACGCGCAGCCGGTGCAGGAACACGGAGGAGCCCACCTCCACCGGGTTGTTGAGCCGCAGGCTGAACGTCTCCGGGCTGTCCGTGCGCGGCAGCCGCCGCTCGCCCACCTCGCGCCAGAACTCCGCCTGGAGCGAGTTCTGCCCGATGCGGCTCGCCACCTGCCCCACCTCGTGGCCGATGACGCTCTTCCACAGGAAGCTGTCCACGTGCGTCGCGTCGCCGCGGCACAGCGTGGCCACGGTCGCCTCGCGCAGCTCGTCCAGGCCCGGGGCGCTCTTCTCGCGCAGGTCCGACAGCGTCACCGCCAGCCGGTACGCCTCCAGCACGTCCGACAGCGACGCGGAGAAGCCGCGCATCCGCAGGTGGGCGGCGAAGTCCAGCAGCACCTCCAGCGTGGCCCGCCGGAAGTCGCAGTTCGCCTCGTGGGCCTTCTGGTAGAAGTGCGGCGCCCGGTTGCCCGCGCCGTATCCCAGTTGTTCCGCCAGGCGCGGGAAGCTGTACGGAATCACCGTCACCGCGCACGGCCCGGCCTGGGGCAGCTTCGCCTCCTCCTTCGGATCCACGTCCCCCGCGAGGAACGCCGCGGTGTGCGCCGCGCCCGCCACCACCGCCACCTGCTCCGGCGCCACGCCGCCCGCCACCACCTCCAGCACCTTGCGCGCCATGAAGGCGTCGCGCTGGCGGTGGTAGCCCGGCCGGGGCCCCGCGTTGACCACGTCCGCCCAGGCGGTGAGCACCGGCCGGAACTGCTCCGGGCTCCAGTCCGGCGCCTCGAAGGACGCCTCCCAGAACTCCTCGAAGGAGCGGAACCCCTGCGAGCGCGCGAACGCCTCCGTGAGCGGCACCGCCTCATCGGGAACGGGCTCGCTGCCCTCCGGGGCCTCCGACTCCACGCCCAGGCCGGGCGCGTGGCGGTCCACCGCGAGGCTGACGCCCACCGGGATGTCGATGAACTCCGCCCGCGCGCCGTTCGCCCGGGCCCACTTCAGCGCCTGGTACTCCGGCGAGTACGCCGCGAAGGGCCACAGCGACGAGGACGGGGTGCCGTCCGTGCGGTAGCCCAGGATGGCCACGGGCGGCCGGGTCTGCGCGTCGCACAGCACGTCCACCAGCGCCGTCGCGTCGCAGGGCCCCTCCACCAGGACGACGGCGGGCTTCACGCGCTCCAGCCACTTCAGGAGCACCGCGGTGGTGCGCGGCGAGTGGTGACGGACCGGGAAGTGCCGCACCCGGGAGAGCAGTGCCAGGTCCATCAGCCCCTCAAGAGCTTCTTGCTCGCGGAGTACAGCTCCTTCCACGGGCCCGTGCGGCCCTTGGCCACCGTCTCCATGTACTCGCGCAGCGCCTTCACGTCGTCCTCCTGCTCCTTCACCACCGCCCCCACCAGCGACGCCGCCAGCTCCTGCGACGTCACCGTCCCGGAGCCGAACTGCTGCGCCAGGATGGAGCTGTTGAACAGCACGCTGATGGCCTCCGCCGTGGACAGCACCGCCCCCGGCGTGCGCACCTTCGTCTTGCCGTCCTTCGTCACGCCCTTGCGCAGCTCATGGAAGAGCGTCAGCAGCACGCGCGACAGCTCCTCCGGCGGCGGCACGCCCACCTGGTAGTCCGAGCGCAGCTCCGCCTCGCGCTTCGTCACGATTTGAATCTCCTGCTCCAGGTCCTCCACCACCGGCACGGTGACGAAGTTGAAGCGGCGCTTGAGCGCGGCGCTCATCTCGTTGACGCCCCGGTCGCGCGTGTTGGCGGTGGCGATGAGGTTGAAGCCGCGCTGGGCGCTCGTCACCTCGCCCAGCTCCGGCACGGACACCTGCTTCTCCGACAGGATGGAGATGAGCGAGTCCTGGATCTCCGGCGACGTGCGCGTGACCTCCTCGAAGCGGGCGAACTTGCCCGTGCGCATGGCGCGCAGGATGGGCGACGGCACCAGCGCCTCCGGCGTGGGCCCCTGCGCGAGCAGCAGCGCGTAGTTCCACGAGTACTTGATGTGGTCCTCGCTGGTCCCCGCCGTGCCCTGGACCACGAGCGCGGACGTGCCGCTGATGGCCGCGGAGAGGTGCTCCGACAGCCAGCTCTTCGCGGTGCCCGGCTCGCCCACGAGCATCAGCGCGCGGTCCGACGCGAGCGTGGCGATGCACACCTGGATGAGCCCCTTGTCGCCCACGTACTTGGGCGTGATGGCCACGCCCCCCACGGGCTTGGGGCTGCCCAGGATGTACGTCTCCACGGCGCGGGGAGACAGCGCCCAACCCGGTGGGCGGGGTTTGTCGTCATGCGCGGCGAGGGCGTCCAGCTCGTTCTTGTACTTCGCTTCGGCAGGCAGGCGGATGTCCGGCATGAGCTGCACGCTATCCACTCGGTCTGACATCCGGCAAACGCTCCGCCTGCCTCGCGCGTCGCATCCGGAGCGGTGGGACTCCCCACCCGGTGGGAGGCATGCCTCTACCCGGACGCCTGCCCCACGACGCACGCGCGCGACGGCGCGGCAGGGACGGTCCGCACGTTGAAACCATGCGCCTCCAGATTGCGCGCGGCCCGCGCGGCGAAGCGCTTCGCATGGGCGGCGACGGGCGCTTCGTGGAAGAGGAACAGCGCGCCTCCAGGCCGCAGCCGCTCGCGCAGCCGGGAAAGCTCCGCGCGCGCGTCGTCCTCCGCGAACAGGCTGACGTTGATGGCGAAGGCGACATCGAACGGCTCGCGCCCCAGGTCCACCTCCGCGAGCGTCCCGGTGCGCGCCACGACGCGGCCCGCGAGGACGGCGTCCGCGTTGCGCCGCAGCGCCCGGGAAATCATCTTCTCCGAGCGGTCGACGCCCAGGACGCACCCCTCCCGCAGCCGCGCGGCCACGAGCCCCAGCGCGATGCCGTGGCCGCACCCCACCTCCAGCACCCGCAGGCGCGGGGCGAGGGGCAGCACCTCCATCGCCCAGCGGAACCGGGGCGCGATCAGGTCCGTGCTCATGCGCGCATCATGCAACGCCTTCAGGCTGCCCCGTCGCGTGCATCCACTGGACGAGCTGGACGATGACGCCGTTCGCGTCGGCGACCTGGAAGTAGCGCTCGCCCCACGCCTCCGTCTCGATGGGGGTCAGGATGCTCACGCCCTCCGCCTGGATGCGCGCGTACTCCGCGTCGATGTCGTCCACGACGAACGCGACGATGAGCCCGTCCGCCCGGCGCGTCTTCAGCGACTCCGGCTTGAGCGTCTTCAGGCCCGTGCGCAGGTAGATGACGTTGAAGCCCACGTCGGGCCGGGACAGGGACACGAAGCCGTCCGCCGCCATCGCCTCCGTGAAGCCGAAGTGGCGCTTCAGGAAGGAGGCGGAGGCCTCCACGTCATCGACATTCAGGGACACGGCGGAAGCGGTGACTCGCATGAACGGCCCTCCTCACGGATTCCAGGGACCCAATCTACGTACGACGTACGTAGTTGCGCGTCAAGGCGGCGGCGTTGGAAGAATCCGGCGCATGGCATCGCATCGCAGCAGCATGGGAGACCCCACCCGGACGCTGGAGCTGCTGTGGCGGGACTCCCTCCCCTCGCAGGGCAAGCGGGGTCCGAAGCAGGCGCTCACCGTCACCGCCGTCGTGGAAGCGGCGGTGGCGCTGGCGGACGCGCAGGGGCTGGACGCGGTGACGATGCGGGCGCTCGCGGGGAAGCTCGGCATCGCGCCCATGGCGCTCTACACGTATGTGCCCGGGCGGGCGGAGCTCATCGACGTGATGCTCGACACCCTCTACGCGGGCATGACCCGGCGCAAGCCGAAGGGCCGGGACTGGCGCTCGCGGCTGGAGGCCGTGGCCCATGACAACCGGGCGCTGTTCACCCGGCACCCCTGGCTCGCGGACGTGTCCACCACGCGTCCGCCCCTGGGGCCGGGCCAGATGGCCAAGTACGAGTACGAGCTCCAGGCGCTCGAAGGCGTGGGCCTGGACGACGTGGCACAGGACGCGGCGTTGACGTTCGTGCTGGGCTTCGTGGAGTCCTCCGCCCGGGCGGCCTCGGACCAGCGCGCCGCGCGGCTCGAGTCCCAGATGGACGATGGGGCCTGGTGGGAGGCGAATGCGTCCCTGCTCGCGCGCATGTCCGACCCGGAGCGCTACCCCATCGCGTCGCGGGTGGGCTCCGCGGCGGGCAAGGCCCATGGCGCCGCGTACGACCCGGACCACGCCTATGCGTTCGGGCTGGAGCGCGTCCTGGACGGGCTGGCCGCGCTCATCGAACGGCCCCGCGCGCCTCGCGGCCCGGCCCGGAGGCCCGCCCGGAAGCGCGGCGCCTAGGTCCTGTCCCCCTCAACTTTCCGAGTCCCTCATGGCTTTCCGAGCGACTCGGAGGGGGCGCTTCCCTGGGAAGAAGCCCTGGCATCCCCATTGCTCAGGGTCCTGGACACACGTCCTTCCCAGGAGCCTCCCTTGAACATCCATCGACTGCGCCGTCTCTTCTCGCGGGCCCTGCACGCCTCGCTCGCCACGCCCCTGGTGCTGGCGGGCTGCGACGGTTCGGAGGGCAGCGTGGACCTGACGGGCTACGCGGAGGTCGCTTGCACGGAGCAGGGGCTGTCCGTCAGTGGCCTGACGCTGACGCCAGCGCCGGACTTCGTGCAGCTCCGCTACATCAGCACCTACGGAGGCCCGGCCCCGTCCACCTATGCCAACGCGGCCGCCTCCGGTGAGCCCTGCGCGACGGCCACGGACGTCCCCGCGTGCAAGACGGCGCTGGAGAACGCGAACGTCACCGCCGGCTTCCACAATGTCTGCGTGGACTTCTGCAGCGAGGCCTTCCTGGTGACGACCCGCGGCGACGAGGTGAAGACATACGGGACGCTGGCGGAGCTCCAGCAGTTGCTGGGCACGGTCGACACGGAGCAGGAGGCGGTGCTCAAGACCTTCGCGTCCGGCTACACGCTCCTCTGCGGCAACAGGGAGCAGGGGGCGGTGAAGACGAACGCGGATGGCAGCTTCAGCGTCATCGCGACGAAGGGGTACGCCTGCGGGCCGGGCACGGAGCTGACGCAGCACGTGCTGAAGGTGACGGCCTCCGGCGAGGTCCAGGAGCAGGAGAAGCGCGTCCTGGAGAAGGGGGACCCCAACTGCAACATCGGCCGGCGGCCGGTGGGGCTCCAGGTGGCGGAGGCCTGCGACGGCCCGGAGGCGCTGGGCCGCTACTTCGCGAACGCGGCGCACCTGGAGGCGGCGTCCGTGCACGCGTTCCTGCGGCTGCGGGATGAGCTGGCGCTGCACGGCGCGGACGTGGGGCTCCAGGACGCGGCGCGGAGGAGCGCCATGGAGGAGGTCCAGCACGCCCGGGTGACGGACCGCCTGGCGCGCCGCTTCGGAGGCACGCCGCAGCGTCCGGTGGTGGAGGACCTGCCCCCGCGCTCGCTCATGGACGTGGCGTTGGAGAACGCCGTGGAGGGCTGCGTGCGGGAGACGTACGGCGCGCTGCTCGCGCACCACCAGGCGATGCACGCGCGGGACCTGGAGGTGAGGCAGGCCATGGTCCGCATCGCGGAGGACGAGACGCGGCACGCGGCGCTGTCCTGGGACATCGATCAGTGGGCCCGGCCGCGCCTGTCCGAGGAGGACCGCCGGACGCTGCGCGAGGCGCAGAAGCGCGCGGTGGCGCTCCTGCGCGAGGAGGTCGCGGTGCCGCTGGACGCGAGCATCATCAAGGAGGCGGGCATGCCCACGCCCGAGGCGGCCCTGGCGCTGCTGGACACGCTGGAGCAGGACCTCTGGGCATGAGCCGCCGCTGCTCATGAATCCTTGAGGATCTGCCTCTGCGCGTGATGCCGCACCGCAGGGTCGCGCACGGCGATCTAGCAACCGCGTCTGACATTCCAGCGCTTGACCGGCATCTGTCCGCCCGGCCGGACTTTCCCGGAATCCGCCTTGAGCCCCTACGCGGGCGTTTGCGAAACTCACCTTCGTGAACGCCCGCGCTCGCGTCCTCTCCGCCGTCCTGCTCGCCACCTGCATCTGGGCCTGCGCCTCCTCGCCATCCTCGGTCCCGCAGGACACGTCGTCTCCGGAGACCGGCTCACCCGCGCGCCTGTGGCAGAAGACGTCCGTGGCCGGCGACCTCGCGCGCTTCTCCCGCGACGGTACTCGCGTCACCGCTGACGGCGCGCTGGAACTGGACCCGTCCACCGCGAAGAACGGCACCGACCCGTTCCCCGCGGGCGGCTGGCTCGACGGCGGCAGCTTCTACAACGGCGGCTCCTTCCGCGTCGGCACCGCCACCTCCGAGGTCCAGTCCGTCCCCGGCGGCTTCGACAGCGTGGTGCCCTCCTTCGACGCCCAGACGCCTCCCGGCACCTGGGTGAAGCTCACCGTCGCCGCCCGCATCGAAGGCACCTGGACCCAGGACTACGAGCTGGGCGTCTGGGCCTTCGACACCGCCACCGTCGCGCGCCACAGCGTGGACGGCCAGGGCGACGTTGACGGCAACGTCCTCACCGACACCCTCAACCTCAAGCGCCGCGCGGACGCCCTGCGCGTCACCGTCCACCTCTTCTCCGAACGCGCGGACTCAAGCCCCCGCGTCCGGGCGCTCGCCGCCGCCGTCACCGACACTCGCCTCAGGCCCCAGGACGCCACGTCCGACCGCACCGGGTGGGGCACCGTGCTCGACGTGCCGGGCTACTCGCAGATGATCTATCCCGACGGCGGCGAGGTCTGGTGCTCCCCCACGTCCACCACCATGCTGCTCGGCTACTGGAGCCGGAAGCTGGGCCGCGCCGACCTGGAGCACCCCGTGCCCACCGCCGCCGCCCACACCTATGACTGGGTCTACAAGGGCACCGGCAACTGGGCCTTCAACACCGCCTACGCCTCCAGCATGTCCAACGGCGCGCTGCACGGACTCGTCGCCCGCTTCGACTCGTTCGCCCCCGTGGAGCGCCTCATCGCCGCCGGCATCCCCGTCAGCATCAGCATCGCCTACGAACCCGGCGAGCTCCCCGGCGGCGCCTCCCGCCGCACCGACGGCCACCTCATCGTCGTGAGGGGCTTCACCGACACCGGCGACGTCGTCGTCAACGACCCTGCTTTCGGCTCCAACGAAACCACCGGCACCACCTACCCCCGCGCCGAGCTCTGGCGCGCCTGGCAGCACTCCCGGGGGGCCGCGTACGTGCTGTGGCCCGCCGGCACACCCCTGCCCGAGCAGGGGCTCGTCCCCCTCCCGTAGCCCGCACGTCCGAATGCGGACACGCGGCCAACGCAGCGCGGCGCGCAGTGTCCACTGGCCGGGGCCTCGGACACCCCGTCCCTTGACGTTCGAGCGTGCGTGCGCGGCCTGACACGCTCTTTAGCCTTCAGTCCGCCAAATTTAGGCTTGATTTCGCGTCACGGAATGTAAATACCTGCGCCCGTGCTTTTGATGTCTCCGCCGGTATTCCGGAACCGGGGACACGCCTGGAGGCAGGACCATGGAGCAGAAGCCGCTGCGGGACTTCCTGGAGATTCCCTACGACGAGCTGGAGGAGCTCAACCTCCGGGTGAAGGAACAGCGCCTCCGCCGCGAGTCGCCGGAGAAGATTCGCGAGGAGCGGATCAAGTACCTGACCGACGAGAAGCGCATCAAGGCCATCACCGTGTGCTTCACCGACCTGGAAGGTCGGCTGCACATGCTGGACTACGACAAGAAGTTCCTGCTCAAGAGCGCGGACAACCTCACCTTCGACGGCTCCTCCATCCGCGGCTTCTCCGCGCAGGCGGAGAGCGACCTGCGCCTGAACGTGGACTGGAGCGCGTTCTACTGGCTGCCGTCCGACATCTTCGGCCCCGGCAAGGTGCTGGCCTTCTGCGAGGTGCTGGAGCGCGACGGCACGCCGTACCACTCGGACATGCGCGGCCAGCTCAAGCGCGCCACCGAGCAGTTGTTCCAGAAGGACGGCACCGTGTTCCACGCGGCGCCGGAGATCGAAGGCTTCCTCTTCAAGAACCGTGACGCCGAGCGCCACTACCACGAAGAGGGCAAGTTCGAGTTCATCTCCATCGGCGGCTACTACCACGCGCTGCCGGGCGACGCGCTGCGCACCTTCATCGACAAGGCCGCGGAAGCGCAGCGCGCCATGGGCTTCCAGAACGAGAAGGACCACCCGGAGGTGGCGCCCTCCCAGTTCGAGATGAACTTCTCCTACAGCGAGGCGCTGGTCGCCGCCGACCAGATCCAGCTCTACAAGCTGCTCTGCCGCCAGGTCGCCGCGCAGCAGGGGCTGACGGCCAGCTTCCTGCCCAAGCCCGTCACGGGCGTGAACGGCAACGGCATGCACATCAACATGTCGCTGTCGAAGAACAACAAGAACCTGTTCCACGACAAGGGCGGCCAGGACGGCCTGTCGGCGATGGGCTGGGAGTTCATCGACCGCATCCTGACCAACGCGAACGACATCTGCCTGGTCCTCAACTCCAGCGTGAACTCGTACCGCCGCCTGGATCCGCACTACGAGGCGCCCAACCAGATCAAGGCCTCCGCGAACAACCGCGGCGCCATGGTGCGCATCCCGTTCGGCAACGAGCGCAGCGCGCGCATCGAGTGCCGCTCGGTGGCGCCGGACGCGAACCCGTACATGGTCCTCTTCACGCTGCTGAAGACCGGCCTGGAGGGACCGCAGCCGCAGGAGGACGCGGAGACCAAGCGCAGCCGCACGCGCTTCCTGCCGGACAACATCTACGACGCGGTGCGCTTCTTCAAGGGCAGCCAGTTCATCGCGCAGACGCTGGGTGAGCAGGTGCAGGGCAAGTACGCGGAGCTGAAGGTGGCCTCCGCGGACCGCTGCCCCAAGCAGTTGGGCACCCGCGTGAAGGACGCGGAGATCCAGTTCCACCACGAGGTGACCAACCAGTACCTCTGGAACCTCTTCTAGAGCCGGCGGTAGCGCGCCTGGAGGAACAGGTAGGCGGCGTAGGCCACCAGGCCCGCCGCCACCACCCCCAGGAGCACGTCGCCCGCGGGTTGGCGGGCGACGACGGCCAGGGCCTCTCCCAGGCCCTTGGCCTCCCCCGGGTTCGCGTCCACGCCCGCGAGCACCAGGAAGCCGCCGATGACGGTGAACACGACGCCCCGTGCGGCGATGCCGAACTGGCACACCCGCTCCACGCGGTGCTGATGCGCCGCCGCCAGGCCCGTGAGCGAGAGCTTCTCCCGGAACTTCGCCTTCCACGCCGTGTGGAACTGCTTCAGCGCGAAGCCGATGATGCCCAGCCCCACCAGCACCACCAGGACGCGGCCGAAGGGCTGCTCCATCAGCGTCGCCGTCCAGCCCTGGGTGCCCTTGCGGCTCCCCTGTGACGCGCCCACCACCGTCTTCACGGCGAACAGCGCCAGCGAGCCGTAGATGACGCCGCTGATGAAGTACATGGCGCGCGAGGCGAGCCCCTTCGCGTCCGAGCCCTTGTCCTCCGTGTCCGCGAACGCCTGCGCGAAGCGCCAGATGACGTAGCCGGCCAGGCCCACGGCCAGCAGCGACAGGAGCGCGATGCCGAAGGGCCCGTGCGCCACGGTGGCCACCGCGCCGTGGCTGTCCGTGGCGCGTCCGCCCTCGCCCGCCGCCAGCTTCAGCGCGAGCACGCCGATGATGGCGTAGACACAGCCCTTGGCCGCGTAGCCCATGCGGCCCAGCTTCTTCGCCCACGGGTGGTTCGCGGCATCCTTCGCGCCGCGTGACAGCCGCTCCATCCCGGGCCCGCGCATCACGTCCATCGTCGCCATGCCGTCTGCTCCTCCCGTCCCTCTGGACCGAAGGACAGGGTGCGCATCCGCGGGCGCGAACGGGCGCAAGCCATTCCCCCCGGTCCCCCATCCGGGCGGGCGACGGTGGGCCCGGCTGCCTGACTGCCGGGGCCGCCCCTGGCCTGGCCCCTGGGGCCCGGCCGCCGTGTCACGGCTGCCGGAACAACTGCGTGCGCGCGGCGTCGGAGATGGCCACCGCCGCGGGGTGCCGCAGCCGCCGCTCGACGGTCAGCGCGTAGAAGTGCTCGCGCACCGCGTCCACGCGCCCCACCACCTCCACGTCGTATTGGGCGCGGATCTCCGCCTCGATGACGGAGGGGCCCGGGAACACGCCCTCCCCTGCCTGGCCGAAGGCCTTCATCAGCGCGCTGTCCTGGAACTCGCCCCGCACGCGGGGGCGCACCCCCTGGGCCTCCAGCCACTGCATGAGCGAGCGGCGCGACGGCGCGACCTCCGCCAGCAGCAGGAAGGGGGCCCCGTCCAGCGACTTCGGGAAGCCGCGGCGCAACGACGACGCGAGCCTGGCGGTCGCGAACAGCGTCGTGCCGCACTCGCCCAGCAGGTGGTTGTAGGCGCGGATGCCGGACGCGGGCGGCACGGGCGAGCCCGACAGCACCAGGTCCAGCGCGTGCTGGGACAGGTCACTCAGCAGCTTCTCCGTCCGGTCCTCGGTGCAGATGAGCTGCACGTCGTCGGACATGCGCATCGCGGGCTCCAGCAGGCGGTGCGCGATGAGCTTCGGCATCTCCTCCGCCACGCCCACCAGCAGCTTGCGCGGACGCGCCGTGGGCAGCCCCTTCAGCCCTTTCTGCAGCTCGTGGCCCAGCGCGAAGATTTCATCCGCGTAGCGGTAGACGTAGCGGCCCACCTCCGTGAGCACGAGCTTGCGGCCGGCGCGCTCGAACAGCTTCTCCCCCAGGGACTGCTCCAGCGCCCGCACCTGCCCCGTCACCGTGGGCTGGCTGAGCCGCAGCTTGCGCGCCGCGGCCACGACGCCGCCCTCGCGCGCGACCATCCAGAAGTACAGCAGGTGGTGGTAATTGAACCAGTCCATTGCCCCATCGTATCGATTTCCCCGATGCGAAGACTCTCCAATTACCTATTTGCCGATACGTCAGCGCTTCTCTAGCTTCTGGGACCGCGCGAGGGAGGGCGCCCTCCGCCCCGCTCGTCCGCGCTCAAGGAGGAACTCCATGCACGCCGCCGTCAGGCAGACCTCACGGGTCCCGGGGTGTGACGGGCTCGGTTGGCCCCGCGCCATGAGCCCCTGGCGCGCCTCGTGCGCGGCCGCGCTGTGTGGACTGGTGCTGGCGTCGTGGAGCCCCCGGGCACGCGCGCAGGAAGCGTCCTCCGCGCGTCCCCTGACGCTGGAGGAGGTGCTCGACTCCACGGCGACCCACTTCCCCCTCATCGAGGCGGCCCGGCAGGACGCGGAGTCCGCGCGCATGGAGCTGCTCGCCGCGCAGGGAGGCTTCGACCCGGAGCTGAAGGCGCGCGCCGCGGCCTTCCCCCTGGGGCCGTACACGTACTCACGGCTGGAGGCGATGGTGCAGCAGCCCACGCCCTACCACGGGGCCACCGTCTTCGGCGGCTGGCGCCGGGGCGACGGGGAGATTCCGCCGTACTACGGCAACCTGGAGACGCTGAGCGCGGGCGAGCTGCGCGCCGGGGTGACGGTGCCGCTGTGGCGCAACGGCCCGGTGGACCGCCGCCGCGCCACGCTGGAGCGGGCGCGGCTGGGGCGCGGCGCGGCGGAGCTGTCCGTGCGGCAGGCCGTGCTCGAGTCCTCGAGGCAGGCGGCCCACCGCTACTGGGACTGGGTCGCGGCCGGGCGCCGCCGGGCCATCGCCGTGGAGCTGCTGGAGTTCGCGCGCGTCCGCGACGCGCAGTTGGCGCAGCGCGTGCGCAAGGGGGACCTGGCGGCCTTCGAGCTGACGGACAACCAGCGCGCGCTCGCGCAGCGCGAGTCGCAGGTGGTGGCGGCGGAGCGGCTGTTGACGCAGGCGGCGCTGGAGCTGGGGCTGTACCTGCGCGGCGCGGACGGCCAGCCCGTGCCCCTGCGCCCGGAGCGGCTGCCGGAGGGCTTCCCCTCGATGGACGCACCGCCCCCGGCCCCCGAGCCGCTCGACGACGTGCTGGCGCGGCGCCCGGACGTGACGCGGCTGGAGGCCCAGGCCGCCCAGCAGCGGGTGGAGGCGCGCTTCGCGGCCAACCAGCAGGCGCCCCTCATCGACGTGACGGTCGCGGCCGCGCAGGACCTGGGCTCGGGCCCGGCCCGGCTGCGCAAGACGGAGCTGGAGGTGGGCGTGGTGCTGGACGTGCCCGTCCTCAACCGCGTGGCGCAGGGCCGCGACGGCAGCGCGCGCGCGGCCGTGTCCCGCCTGGAGGCCCAGGTGCGGCTGCAGCGCGAGCGCGCCGCCGTGGAGGTGGGGGACGCGCGCGCGGCCCTGGACGCGGCCCGCTCGCGGGTCCTGCTCGCCCGGCGGGAGTCGGCCGCCGCGCGGGAGCTGGCGGTGGGCGAGCGCACGCGCCTGCTCCAGGGCGACAGCAGCCTGCTCATCGTGAACCTGCGCGAGCAGACGGCGGCCGAGGCCCAGGTGCGCGAGGTGGACGCGCTCGCGGAGTACTTCAAGGTCGCGGCGACGCTGCGCGCCGCGCTGGCGCTGCCGGTCGCCACGGCCACCCCGGCGGGGAACTGAGCCCATGGACACACGAACGCATCCTCCCCACATGACGCCCTGGGAGCGGCTGAAGGCCGTGCTCACCCCGGAGCGCGGCGACCTCTGGGTCCTCATCGTCTACGGCGCGGGAGTGGGGCTGCTCTCGCTCGTGGTGCCCATCACCGCGCAGGCGGTGGTGAACACCGCCGCCTTCGGCACCGTGCTCCAGCCCCTGGCGGTGCTGGGGCTCGTCGTCTGCGGCCTGCTCGTCCTGGCCGGAGGCCTGCGGGTGATGCAGGTCCTGGTGGCGGAGCGGCTCCAGCAGCGGCTCTTCGCGCGCATGGCGGTGGACCTCGCCTGGCGGCTGCCGCGCGTGCGGCAGCAGGCGCATGACACCTTCCGCGTGTCGGAGCTGGTGAACCGCTTCATGGACGTGATGACCATCCAGAAGGCGACGGGCCTCATCCTGCTGGACGGGCTGGCGCTCGCGCTCCAGGCGCTCGTGGGGCTGGTGTTGCTCGCCTTCTACAGCCCGCTGCTGCTCGGCTTCGACCTGCTGCTGCTGGGGAGCATGGCGCTGGTGCTCTTCGGGCTGGGGCGGGGCGCGGTGCGCAGCAGCGTCCAGGAGTCCTACCGCAAGTACGAGGTCGTGGGCTGGCTGACGGAGCTGGCGCGGGTGCCGCTCGCCTTCTGGGGCCCGGAGGGCGGGGCGCTGGCCCTGCGGCGCGCGGACGAGGCGACCCAGGCCTACCTGGAGGCACGCAACGGACACTTCCGCATCCTGCTGCGGCAGGTGGTGGGGACGCTCGCGGTCCAGGCGCTGGCGAGCGGGCTGCTCCTGGGCGTGGGTGGCTGGCTCGTCACCCGCCAGCAACTGAGCCTGGGCCAGCTCGTGGCCGCGGAGCTCATCGTCGCGCCGGTGGCCGCCAGCTTCGCCAAGTTCGGCAAGTACCTGGAGACCCTCTATGACCTGCTGGCCGCGGTGGACAAGGTGGGCCAGCTCTTCGACCTGCCCCTCCAGTCCGAGGACGGCGAGCCCCTGGACCGCCGGGACGGACGCGCCGCGGCCCTGCGCCTGCGGGACGTGAGCCTGCCCCCCACCCCGCTGTCCACCGCGGCGCTGCGCGGCGTGGACCTGACGGTGGAGCCCGGCAGCCGCGTGGCCATCGTCGGCCCGTACAGCTCCGGCAAGCGCCTGCTGATGGACGTGTCCGTGGGCCTGCGGGAGCCGTCCCATGGCTTCGTGGAGCTGGACGGCATGGACCTGCGCGAGGTGTCCACCGACTCGCTGCGGGCACAGGTGGCGCTGGTGCGCGGCATCCACCTCTTCGACGGGACGGTGCAGGAGAACGTGGCGGTGGGCCGCGCGGAGGTGTCGCTCCAGGACGTGCGGCAGGCCCTGGACGCGGTGGGCCTCCTGGATGAGCTGGTGCGGCTGCCGGACGGGCTGCGCACGCGCCTGACGGGCGGACATACGCAGTTGTCGCCGGGGCAGGCCCAGCGGCTGATGCTCGCGCGCGCGCTGGTGGGGCGCCCGCGGCTGCTCGTGCTCGACGAGGCCCTGGACAGCCTGGACGCGGACGTGCGCGCGCGGGTGGTGGACCGGCTCCTGGCCCCCGGCTCGCCGTGGACGCTGCTGCTCACCACGCACCTGCCGGAGCTCGCGGCGCGCTGTGACCGGACGCTGCGAATGCAGGACCACATGCTGACGGAGGAGAAGCGGTCATGAGCATGCGCTATCGCGTGTCCTTCGAGGACGGCCGCGTCGGGTCCTTCGCGCGCGTCCGTCCGGTGGCCTCCGCCCGCAGGCTCGCCGGGTGGATGGCGGGAGCGGGCGTCGCGCTCGCGCTCGGCCTGGCCTTCGTCCCCTGGCAGCAGTCGGCCTTCGGAGAGGGCCAGGTGGTGGCGTACTCGCCGGACGAGCGCCAGCAGCGCGTGGACGCCCCGCTGGAGGGGTGGCTGGAGGAGTGGTTCGTCCAGGAGGGCTCGTACGTGGCCGAGGGAGCGCCCATCGCGCGCATCGTGGACAACGACCCGGAGCTGCTCCAGCGCCTGCGCTCCGAGCAGGACGCGGCGCACGCGCGTCTCAAGGCGGCCGAGCGCGCGCTCGACACGGCGCTGCGCAACGTGCGGCGCCAGTGGCAGCTCTTCAACCAGGGCCTCAGCTCGCGCAAGCAGTACGAGGAAGCGCAGCTCAAGGAGGCGGACGTGATGAAGGAGCTCACCAGCGCCCGGGCGGAGCTGGCGAAGGTGGACACGCGGCTGGCACGCCAGGGGCGGCAGTTGGTGACGGCGCCGCGCGCGGGCGTCATCCTGCGCAGGAGCGCGGGCAACAGCTCCGTGTACGTGAAGACGGGAGAGACGCTGGCGGTGCTCGTGCCGGAGACGCGCTCGCGCGCGGTGGAGCTGTGGATGGATGGCAACGACCTGCCGCTGGTGATGCGCCAGCGGCAGGTGCGCCTGCAGTTCGAGGGCTGGCCCGCGCTCCAGGCCAGCGGCTGGCCGTCCGTGGCCGTGGGCACCTTCGGAGGCGAGGTGTCCGTCATCGACGCGGCCGGGGGAGGCCAGCCGGGCCGCTTCCGCATCCTCGTCACGCCGCGGCCGGGCGACGCGTGGCCGACGAGCGACCTGCTGCGCCAGGGCGTGCGGGCCCACGGGTGGGTCCTGCTCGAGCAGGTGCCGCTCGGCTACGAGCTGTGGCGCCGCTTCAACGCGTTCCCGCCCTCGCTGTCCAAGGCGCCGCCCACCGAAGCGGCGCCCCAGAAGAAGTAGCCTCTGGCCGCGGCTCAGCGCAGGTTCTTCACGGCCTGGACCACGCGCGGCCACTCCTTGGAGCGCGGGTCGATGAGCTCGAAGTGGCCCGCGCCCTTCAGCGACACCAGGTGCACCGGGTCCTTCCGCTGGACGCCCCGGGCGTGGAAGCCCTCGCTGACCTCCAGCGGGACGGTGTCGTCCTCGGTGCCATGGAGGAGGACCTGCGGCAGCTTCAGGGGCTGGAGCGCGGCGGGGGACGCCACGGCGTAGCGCTCCGGGACCTGCTCCGGGGTGCCGCCCATGAAGGTCTTCACGATGCCCTTGCCCAGGTCCAGCGCCGCGCCCCGCGACAGGTCCAGCACGCCGGCCAGGGACACCACGCCCTTCAGCTTCAGCGGGGCGTCACGGTAGAGCGGATGCTTCGGCGGGAGCCGGTGCCGCGCGGCCAGCCACATGGCCAGGTGCCCGCCCGCGGAGTGGCCCATGGCCACCACGTGGGAGAGGTCCAGCCCCAGCGACGGCGCCGCGCTCATCAGGTGGTCCGCCGCGGAGGCCACGTCCTCCAGGGTGCCGGGGAAGCCGCCGCCGTCCTGGCCCACGCGCCGGTACTCCACGCTCCACGTCGCGAAGCCGCGCTTCGTCAGGTCCGCGCACAGGTGGCCCGCGTGCTCCAGGCCGTACTCGGCGCGCCAGAAGCCGCCGTGGACGAAGAGGACCACGGGGTGCGGGCCCTTGCCCTTGGGCTTGCGCAGCTCGGTGAACTGCTGCGGGGCTTCGCCATAGGCGATGCGCGCGTCCGGCGGCGGCTGCGGCGTTTCCAGGACCCACATGGAGCTCATGCCGCGCATCTTGGGAACGGGCGGCCGGGCACCGCAAGCCGCGCCGCGCCGCCGTGCGTGGGGGCTGGGGGCTCCGGTACGCTCCGGGGTGCATGGGAGCGTGCTGGCGTGCTTGAGGCGAACGAAGCGGAGCTGCGCATGGCCCTGGCCGAGGGCCTGCTCTCCCGCGAGGACATGGAGCCCCTGCGCGAGGAGGCGCTCCGGCGTGGCGTCTCCCCGCTGCGGCTCCTCGTGGAGCGCGGGCGGCTCACCGAGGAATCGCTCGTATCGCTGCGCCGGAGCCTGGACGTGGAGACGCCGGGCACCGCGGACGACACACTGCCTCCTGGGGCCGCCCCCGCCGCCGTGACGGACGGCCCCGCGTTCCCGGTGCCGCACTGGACGCTCTACCGGCCCGTGAGGTTCCTGGGTCAGGGCGGCATGGGGCGCGTGTTCCTCGCGCGGGACCTGCGGCTGCACCGCGACGTGGCGCTGAAGTTCGTGCGCGACGAGGACCCGGAGCTGTCCCGCCGCTTCATCTCCGAGGCCCGCGCCCAGGCCCGCGTGGACCACGAACGCGTCTGCCGCGTGTACGAGGTCGGTGAGGTCCAGGGCCGCGCGTACATCGCCATGCAGTACATCGCGGGGGCGCCGCTGCACACGCTCGCCGGCACGCTGTCCGTGGAGCAGAAGGCGCTCGTGCTTCGCGACGCCACGCTGGGCGTCCACGCGGCCCATCTGGCCGGGCTCGTGCACCGAGACCTCAAGCCGTCCAACATCCTCGTGGAGCGCGGCGAGGACGGCGCCCAGCGCCCCTACGTGATGGACTTCGGTCTGGCGCGCGATTGGACCAGCGACGAGGCCGCCACCGCCACCGGCACCGTGCTGGGCACGCCCCAGTACATGGCCCCCGAGCAGGCCCGGGGCGAGGTCACCCGGCTGGACCGGCGCGCGGACGTCTACAGCCTGGGCGCCACGCTGTACCACCTGCTCACCGGCCAACCGCCTGTCACGGGTGCCAATGGATTGGAGGTGCTCGGGCGCATCGCCACCCAGGAGCCTCGCCGGCCGCGGGAGCTGGACGCCGGCATTCCGGCGGACCTGGAGGCCATCGTCCTCCAGTGCCTGGAGAAGGACCGCTCCCGGCGGTACGGCTCCGCGCGAGCGCTGGCGGACGACCTCACGCGGTTCCTCGAAGGGGACCGGGTGCTCGCGCGCACGGGCCCCGCGTACCGGGTGCGCAAGTGGGTGGCGCGTCACCGGGTCGCCGTCGTCGTCGCGAGCATCACCGGGCTCGCAGTGGCGGGCGCCGTGGGCCAGGGCGTGATGGCCCAACGGGAGGTGTCGCGCCGCGAGTCGCTGGCCCGGCGCTTCACGGAAGGCGTCGAGCGCATCGAGGCCCAGGCCCGCTACTCCGGCCAGGCGCCCCTGCACGACACGCGGCCGGACCGAGAGGCGATGCGCGCCCGCATGCGGGACATCGAGGCCTCCATGCGGGACGCCGGTCCCGTCGCGGAAGGCCCGGGCCACTACGCGCTGGGGCGCGGGTTCCTCGCGCTGGGGGACGAGGAGGCCGCGCTCACGCACCTGGAGGCCGCCTGGGGGAAGGGCTTCCGCGAGCCCCGCGTGGCGTATGCGCTCGCGCTGGTGCTGGGCCACCGCTACCAGCGCGAGCGGCTGGAGGCGGACCGCATCCCGGACGCGGACCGCCGCGAGGCGAAGCGGCGCGAGGCCTGGACGCGCTCCCGGGACCCGGCGCTGGCCTTCCTGGAGCAGGGCCGGGGCGCGGAGGTGCCCGCCCCGGAATACGCGGAGGCCCTCCGCGCCTTCCATCAGGAGCGCTTCGAGGACGCGCTGAAGTCGCTGGACGCGCTGGGCACGCGGCTGCCGTGGTTCCACGAGGCGCCGCTGCTCCGGGGCGACGTGCTGCTCGCTCGCGCCGTGCGCCATGCCCTGGCGAGTGAGCGGGACGCGGCCCGGGAGGACCTGGAGGCCGGACGGCGGGCCTACGGCGCGGCGGCGGACATCGGCCGCAGCGTGTCCGCCGTGCACCGCGCGCGGGCGGAGTTGGAGCGGGAGGCACTGCTCCTGGAGTTGTCCGGCAAGGGGGACGTGCTGCCCGCGTACACGCGCGGCATGGAGGCCGTGTCACGGGCGCGCACGGCGGCCCCCGATGAAGCGGACACCTGGGTGCTGGAGGCCTGGCTGCACCGGCGGCTGGCCCAGGCGAGCCTCAGCAGTGGAGGCGACGTGGTGCCGCTCCTGACGCGCACGCTCGACGCGGCGAAGGAGGCGCTGAGGCTCGCTCCCGGGAAGGTGGAGGCGCGCCACGCGCTGGCCATGGGTTGGTGGCAGTGGGCCCGCTACCGTCAGGACCGGAACGAGGATCCGCGCGAGCAACTGCGGGCCGCCGTCGCCGCCTTCGAATCCATTCCCGAGTCCGCGCGCGACTACGACTTCCACCTGGACCTGGGACTCGTCTTCAAGGTGTGGGCGGACTCGGAGGACGGGCGCGGCGGGGATTCACTGCCATTCCGGCAGCGGGCCATCACGGCCTATCGGCAGGCGCTGGCGCTGGACGCGAAGCGGCCGGATGCGTGGATCAACCTGGGCACGGCGTATGTGAACCGCGCCAACCATCCGCGTGCACCGTCGAAGGACGCGGACCTGGAAGAGGCCCGGGCCGCGCTGGAGCGCGCGAGCAGGCTGGACCCGGGGCACGTCGTCGCCTGGTTCTACCTGGCGGAGGTGCACCGCGCGCTCGCCTTGCGCCTGCGAGACCACGGCGGTGACGCCGGGCCCGGGCTCGCGCGTGCGCTGGAGGCCTACCGCCGGGGCGTCGCCATCAACGCGAAGCTGCCGCCGCTCCAGAACGGGGTGGGGACCATCCTGCTCGACCAGGCCCGCGAGGCGTGGGACCGGGGAGCCGCGCCAGAGCCCCTGCTGGACCAGGCGGAGCAGGCCTTCCTCCAGGCCATCGCCATCGCGCCCAAGGTGGGCTTCGCGCACAACAACCTGGGCGAGGTGCGCATGTGGCGCGCGACCTGGAGCCTGTCACGCGACCAGGACCCCACCGCGAGCGCGAAGGAGGCCCAGGCCGAGTTCCAGCAGGCCACCACATTGCTGCCGGGACTCGCGGAGCCGTGGGCCAACCTGGGCCAGGTGCACCACACCGTGGCCGCGTACGCGCTGAAACACGGGAGGGACCCACGGCCGGCGCTCGTCCAGGCCACGGAAGCACTGGAGCGCGCGCTGAAGCTCAACCCGTCTCTCGCGCAGGCATGGCGCTGGCGGGGCGAAGTGCGGGCGATCCAGGCTCGCGAGGAGGTCCGCAGGGGCCAGAAGCCGGACGCATCCTTCCAGGCCGCGGCGAGCGACTTTCAGAAGGCGCTGGAGTTGGAGCCCGAGAACCTGGAGCCACGTCTGGCCTACAGCGCGTTTCTTCGCGACTGGAGCGCGACGGCCTCCGGCCCGGACGCACGCGCCCGCCTCCAGCAGGCGCTGTCCCTCATCGAGGCCGTGCACACCGCGCGCCCCCGGTGGAAGGACGCGAGCAGCTTGCGCGAAGACCTGCGTCGAGCCCTCGCGAAGCTGCCGCCGGACTGACCCCACCGGTGGGGTGCGGCAAGGAGGCCGTGCTCGGGTCTCCACGCATGACCGTCTGAACCGGTCCCATTGTCCGACAGGTCTCCGAGGCTTGAATGGAGCGGCGCCCCGGCGGACACGACCGCGCCAAACCTGTCCGACAGTCGGACAGGCATTCGCGGCTCGGAGGAAGCAGGGCACCCCGCGGACTTGACCGCCCAGAACCTGTCCGAGTTTCTGCGGCTTGAATGGAGCGGCGCCCCGCGGACACGACTGCACCAAACCTGTCCGACTGTCGGACAGGCTTTCGCGGCTCGGAGGAAGCAGGGCACCCGGTGGGCTTGACCGCCCAGAACTTGTCCGACTGTCCGACAGGTTTTCGCGGCTCGGAGGGAGCAGGGCACCCGGTGGGCTTGACCGCCCAGAACTTGTCCGACTGGAGGTCTGCGCGGAATAAGCAGTCCTACGAGCCGCATAGAGGTGGGGTGACATCGCAAGAAGAAGCC